>NZ_JBEXRZ010000126.1:0-20664 GCF_040613325.1 Streptomyces sp. NPDC006283
TGAACATTCCGTGCCGGCCTCGGGAGCCTCATGCCGTGCTTGCGGCAGGGGCGGACGCCGCGCGGTGACACGGCCGGCAGGGGCGGGTCAAAGGCCTCCGGTGTTGAGCAGACGGTTGGGCGAGCCGGTACTGATGCCGGTCACCACGTCCTTCGTGGACTGCTCCACGAGCCATCCCGCTACCTCGTCCGCACTCGCCGTCGGGTGCTTCGACTTGTACAGCGCGGCGACGCCGGCGACGTGCGGTGAGGCCATGGAGGTGCCGTTCTGCGCGACGCTGCCTCCGCCCATCTTCGCGGAGACGATCTCCGTCCCGGGGGCGTAGAGCGCAAGACACGAGCCGTAGTTGGAGAAGCCGGTCTCCTGGTCGGCGGCATTGGTCGCCCCGACGGTGACCACGCGTTCCGCGGATGCGGGCGAGACGTTGCAGGCGTTCTGCGCGTCGTTGCCCGCGGCGACGACGGGCAGGACACCGCTGTCCGCGAGCGCGTCGGCAGCGTTGTTCACGGCGGTGGACCTGTCACTGCCGAGGGAGGCGTTGAGCACGGCGGGCTGTTCGGCGTTCGCAGCCACCCAGTCCATGCCGGCGATGATCCCCGACAGGGTGCCGTTGCCCTCGCAGTCGAGCACCCGGACGCTGACCAGCGAGACCTCTCGCGCCACACCGTAGGTGGAGCCCCCGACGGTGCCCGCGACATGGGTTCCGTGGCCGTGGCAGTCCTGGCCGCGCCTGCCGTCCCGGATCGCGTCGTAGCCGAAGACGGCCCGGCCGCCGAACTCGGAGTGGCCGTAGTCGATCCCGGTGTCGAGGACGTACGCGTCGACGCCCTGTCCACTGCCGGCAGTGGTGAAGTCGGAGTCGAGCGGCAGCTCGCGCTGGTCGATCCGGTCGAGTCCCCACGACGGCGCCGGCGCGAGGGAGGACGCGGGGACCAGCGCCGAAACGGTGGCGTCCTCCTCGACGGCGGTGACGCCGGGCATCAGCCGGACCTGCTTCAACTGGTCGGCCGTGAGGTCGGCTGCGAATCCGCGCAGCGCCGACGTGTAGGTGAAGAGCGCTTTCGCACCGACCTTGCTCGCCATCTCGGTCGAGTCGGCACTCTCCGCGAGGGTCACGATGTAGCGGCCGGGCACGGCGTGCGCCGCGCGGTGCAGCGGAGCGAGTTCGGGGACGGGGGCGGACCGCGCCGTCGCGGACTGCGGTCCGGCTGCCGCCAGCAGGGTCGTGAGCGCCAGGGCGGCGAAGGCTTTGAGTCTGGTTCGGTTACGCATGCGCACGAGACAAGCACGCTGCGTATGGGAATCCTACTCTGGGTAGCGGTTGCGGGTCGCGCCCCCACGGTTGCCGTACATGCCGCGCTCAGGGCTGTCGCTCAGAAGCCTCCGCCGCCGTCGAAGCCACCGCCACCGCCCCAGTCACCGCCGCCGAAACCGCCGCCACCGCCGAAGTCACCGCCGCCGAAGTCGGACGAGTCGAAGTCGCCGCCCGAGTACTCGCCACCGCCGAAGTCACCGCCGCCGTAGTCGGCCGCGTACGCGGGTGTGGCGAGCATGCTGCCGAGCAGCGTGCCCACCAGCAGACCGGGCAGCAGGCCGCCGCCGAAGTAGCCGCCGGCCCAGGGGCCGTAGGCCGGGCCGGCCTCCCAGTACGGGCGGCGCCCGTAGCCGGTGTCGACGGTGCGGGCCATCGGGTCCTGGCCGTCCTCGACGCGCGCCGCGTCGGCCGCGCACACCGGGACGTCGCGCGCGGCACCGCCGGCGGGGGCCCACGAGATGTCCTTGACCGAAAGGCCGTGGCGGGGGTCGAAGAAGCAGGGTGCACGGCGCTCGGGGATCGGCCGGCCATCGCGCCGGGCGGCCAGCACGGCCAGCGCGAACCGCCCGTCGTCCAGGGCCTCGGTGACCCCGCGGACGTCGCCCGGGTGCTGCGCGGCACCCATGCGGGACTTCGCTGTGTCGTACGAGTCGAGGGCGCGCTCGTACTCGGCGCGCATGGCGTCGTCCGCGCCCTTCTCCGAGGGGTGGAAGTCCAGCCGGTCGAGTTCCTCGCCGAAGGCGGTGATGTCCTCGTCGACGACGACGCGGAGCTTCTCGAGTGCGGCCCGCTCCTCCTCCGCCTTGCGGCGACGCTTGTTGCGGAGCATGGCGTAGGCGCCCGCGCCGCCGGCCGCGAGGACGCCGCCGAGGACGATCAGCGATCCCGCACCGGCGCCCTCGTCACCGCCCGAACCCGGGTCCCAGGAGGCCGGGGCGCTGCCGCCGACCTGGGGCAGCGCCTGGTCGACGAAGTTGTCGAGCTGGGTGGCCGCGTCGACCGACCCACCGCCCTTGACCGCACTGGTGAGGTTCTCGACGGCCCGGTTGGACATCACGGACGAGTCGGCCCCGGCGTCGAACCCTTCCCCGAGCCGGACGCCGTACAGGCCGGTGATGCCGGTCTCGGTTCGCAGATTGCGCAGCAGGTCGTCGGGCGGGAACTCCGCGGTCGCGGGCAGGACCGCCACGAAGACGGGCTTGTCGGCTTCCTCGATCTGCGTGGCGAGCGAGTCGGCCTCGGACTGCGAGAGCTGGCCGGTCATGGCCGGGTGGACGTACACCGGGCCCTGTTTCAGGGCGGCGGCGACGTCGGACAGCCCCGAGGCCTTGGCAGCCGCGCCGGAAGCCGGCACCAGGGCCAGGAGCAGCAACAGGGTCAGCCCCGCGAGGGCCGACACAAGAGTGAACGGCCGTGTCCTCATGCCATGAAAGTACCCGAACAGCAGCAAACAAGACATAGGTGCGGGCCGGCGGTCGGCGACCGCCGGCCCGCACCGCGTCGGCGGTGGCATCCGCCCTGCCGGCTGCGACCGCCGGGGTGTGGGTCAGCCGGCCCGGTTGGCGGAGATCAATTTTGATGACCGCGCCCGACGGGTTACCGGTGAGCAGCAGATGGTGGGCCTCCGCGAACGGCTTCGCCGCGGCCTCGGTGATGTCCGAGCCGATCTTCTGCTGGACGATCAGCCGTGCCCTGCGCCTGCGGAACCGAGCGCGCACGCGGCCGGACGGACGGCGCGGGCCGACCGGGGCGGGCGCCGCTTCGTCCTGTGGACGCCGGGAGAGCCGGGGCCGCCGTCCCGCCTGCGTCTGCTACTCCGTCGGCTCGACGCCCGCGCGCAGCAGGCCGTACGTGTACGCGTCCTCCAGCGCCTGCCAGGACGCGGCGATGATGTTGTCCGCGACGCCGACCGTGGCCCATTCGCCGGTGCCGTCGCCGGTCGTGATCAGTACCCGGGTCGTCGATCCCGTGCCGTGGCGGCCTTCGAGGATGCGGACCTTGTAGTCGATCAGCTCCAGCTTGGCGAGCTGCGGGTAGATCTTCTCCAGGCCCACCCGCATCGCCCGGTCCAGAGCGTTCACCGGGCCGTTGCCCTCGGCGGTGGCGACGATGCGCTCGCCCTTCGCCCACAGCTTCACCGTGGCCTCATTGGCGTGCGTACCGTCCGGGCGGTCCTCGACGATCGCGCGCCACGACTCGGTGCGGTAGTAGCGGCGGGCCCTGCCCTCCGCCTCCGCGCGCAGCAGCAGCTCGAAGGAGGCGTCGGCGGCCTCGTAGGTATAGCCCTGGAGCTCACGTTCCTTGACCCGCTCGACGACCCGGCCGACCAGCTCGCGGTCGTCGCCGAGATCGATGCCGAGCTCCTTGCCCTTGAGCTCGATCGAGGCGCGCCCCGCCATGTCGGAGACGAGCATCCGCATGGTGTTGCCGACCAGCTCGGGGTCGATGTGCTGGTAGAGGTCCGGGTCGACCTTGATGGCGGAGGCGTGCAGTCCGGCCTTGTGGGCGAAGGCGGAGACACCCACATAGGGCTGGTGGGTGGAGGGCGTGAGGTTGACGACCTCCGCGATGGCGTGCGAGATGCGGGTCATGTCCTCGAGGGCGCCCTCGGGCAGGACCTTCTTGCCGTACTTGAGCTCCAGCGCGGCCACGACCGGGAACAGGTTGGCGTTGCCGACGCGCTCGCCGTAGCCGTTGGCCGTGCACTGCACGTGGGTGGCGCCGGCGTCGACGGCTGCCAGGGTGTTCGCGACGGCGCAGCCGGTGTCGTCCTGGGCGTGGATGCCGAGCCGCGCGCCGGTGTCGGCGATCACGGTCCCGACCACGGCCTGGACTTGGGCGGGCAGCATGCCGCCGTTGGTGTCACAGAGGATGACGACGTCCGCGCCGGCCTCGTGAGCGGTACGGACGACGGACTTGGCGTACTCGGGGTTGGCACGGTAGCCGTCGAAGAAGTGCTCGCAGTCCACGAAGACCCGGCGGCCCTGCTCACACAGGTAGGAGACGGTGTCCCGGACCATCTCCAGGTTCTCCTCCAGGGTCGTGCGCAGGGCGAGCTCGACATGCCGGTCGTGCGACTTGGCGACGAGCGTGATCACGGGCGCACCCGAGTCGAGAAGTGCCTTGACCTGGGGGTCCTCGCTCGCCTTGGCACCCGCGCGGCGGGTCGCGCCGAACGCGACGAGCTGGGCGTGCCGGAAGGTGATCTCCTGCTGGGCGCGGGCGAAGAACTCGGTGTCGCGCGGGTTCGCACCCGGCCAGCCGCCCTCGATGAAGCCCACGCCGAACTCGTCAAGGTGCCGGGCGATGGTCAGCTTGTCCGCGACCGTGAGGTTGATGCCCTCGCGCTGGGCACCGTCGCGCAGCGTCGTGTCGAAGACGTGGAAGGCGTCGTCGACACGGAAGCCGTCCGTGTCCTTGGCCTTGGTGGTCATGGCTGTCTTGACTCCTGTCGGATGAGTGGCTCCGGAAGTTCTGGCTCCACTTGCCCCCATCTTCGCGCGCGGTCCGCCTGCGGCCATGGGTGAGGCCGTAAAACGAAAAAACCCCTCGCGGGTGCGAGAGGTCTGCGCGCGGGTCTGGGGCACGGTGCCGCCTGCCGCGGGATTGCTGTCCACGGGTCAGCGGTCACTGCGGACCGGCGCGCTGCTGCCGATAATCATGGCGAACGAGAGCACGGGGGCAGTTTGCCACAGGGTGGGTGGGGGGTGGACGCGTGTCTCACGATGCGGTCGTCTGGTGCGGGGGCTTTCCCCCACCCCGCCCCTTCCCGAACCGGGGCAGGCCCCCGAACCCGGGCCGGTCTCGTCGGGGCTCTGCCCCGAACCCCGCGCCTCAATCGCCGGCGGGACTCAAGGTGCCCCGGTCGGCGCCCGAACGAGACTCGGGCTTGCCCCGCACGCCGGGGCTACCCGAGCCCCGCGCCCCATCGCCGCGGGGCTCAAGGCGCCCCCGTCGGGGGGCTGGAGGGGGGCAGGAGGGCTTCGGACACGAACTCGCGGACGTGTGTCAGTACCTGGGTGCGGCCCGTGCCCGGTATGCCCACGGCCACGTGGACGCTGAAGCCGTCCAGCAGGGCCCGGAGTCTCGCCGCGACGCGGTCGGGGTCGACGGGGCGGAATTCGCCGTGGGAGATGCCCTCGGCGAGCAGCGCCACCAGGTCGCGGTGCCAGGCGCCCTCGATCGCGGCCTGGCGGGCGCGGGCGTCGGCCTCCGCGTTCTGCGAGCGGTTCCAGACCTCGAGCCAGAGCGTCCAGTGCGGGTCGCGCGGCCCTTCCGGCACATAGAGGTCGACGTACGCGTCGAGCCGCTCCCGCACCGTCGCCTGCCGGGACAGCAGCGCGCTGCGCTCCGCGCCCAGGCGGCCCTCGCTCCACTCGAGGGTCTGCAGAAGCAGCTCGTCCTTGGTGCGGAAGTAGTAGAGGAGATGGCCGCTGCTCATCCCGACCTCGCGTCCGAGACCGGCCATCGTGAGCCCGTCGAGCCCTCGCTCTGCGATGGTGGCCATGGCGGCGGCGAGGAGCGCCTCGCGCGGCGGCGCGACGTTGCGGCGGCGGGCGGCGGGGGTCATACGGCGGCTGCCGGAAGCGAGGCGTTCACCCGTACGTTCTACCCGATCGTGCTCGGCCGTCGTCGGGGAAGGTCCGCCCTTCCCGGACGCGACACCGCTGCTCAGATCTTCGGCTGCTGCTGGGTGATGCAGTGGATGCCGCCGCCCCCGGCGAAGATCGCCCGCGCGTCCACCAGCGTCACCGTCCGTTCCGGGAAGAGCCGGCGGAAGATGCCCGCCGCGATCTCGTCACGGGAGTCGTCGAAGGCGCAGAGGACCACGCCGCCGTTGCAGATGTAGTGGTTGATGTACGAGTAGTCGACCCACTCTCCGTCGTCGTCGACGAGGACGGTCGGGGCCGGGACCTCGACGACCTCCAGGCGGCGGCCTCTGGCGTCCGTCTGGGCCGCGAGCAGGGCCACGTTGGCCTTGGAGAGTTCGTGGTCGGGGTGGGACGGGTCGGGCTGGGTGTGGACGACGACGACTCCCGGGCGGGCGAAGGCCGCGACGATGTCGACGTGGCCCCGGGTGCCGTACATGCCGTAGTCGCCGCTCAGTCCGCGCGGCAGCCAGATCGCCTTCCGGGTGCCGAGCCGGGCGTGGATCTCGGCCTCGACCTCCGCGCGGGTCCATCCGGGGTTGCGCTCCGGGCCGAGCTGGACCGTGTCCGTGAGCAGGACGGTGCCTTCGCCGTCGACGTGGATCGCGCCGCCCTCGTTGACGAGAGGGGACGGGTGGACGGGGACGCCCACGAGGTCGGCGACACTGCGGGCGATCTTGGCGTCGTGCTCCCAGCGCGCCCAGTCGGCCGCGCCCCAACCGTTGAACACCCAGTCCACGGCGGCGAGCCGGGTGCCGTCGGTGACGAAGGTGGGGCCGATGTCGCGCATCCACGCGTCGTCCAGGTCCCGTTCGACGACGTCGATGTCCGGACCGAGGAGCTCGCGGGCGGAGGCCGCCTGGCCGGGGCCGGCCACGACGCTCACCGGCTCGAATCGGCGTACCGCGCGGGCCACAGAGGCCCAGGCGGCCCGTGCCTCCGCCAGTTCCGCCGCGTTCGTGAACGTGGGGTTGGGGCCGGGCCAGGCCATCCAGGTGCGTTCGTGCGGGGCCCATTCGGCCGGCATACGGAAGGTCACGGGAATCCTCGATTGCTGGGAGGTGCAGGCGGTGTGGTCTAGAGGAAGTAGAGGCGGTTCAGGGAGATGGACTCGGCCGGCTGTGAGCGCAGCGGATCACCGTCGAGCGTGACCAGTCCCGTGGCGCCGTCCACCGACACGTCACCGATACGGGAGTTGAGCAGCAGGTCGCCGGGGCCGATGCCCCGTGTGCCGCGCACCGCGACCCTGCGCCGGCGGGTGGGCATCAGGTCGGATCCGAGGTCCACGGCGGCCTGGGCCACGAACGCGACGGAGATGTCGGCAGGCGTCGCCCCGTAGGCGCCGAACTGCGGGCCGAGCACCAGCGGTTCGCAGGTGTCGGTCGCCGCGTTCGGGTCGCCGACGACTCCGTAGGCGGGGAAGCCGGACTTCAGCACCAGTTGGGGCTTCGCGCCGAAGAACTCCGGTCGCCACAGCACGATGTCGGCCATCTTGCCGACCTCGATGGAGCCGATCTCGTGGGCGAGCCCGTGGGCGATGGCCGGGTTGATGGTCAGCTTGGCCATGTAGCGCAGGACACGCGCGTTGTCGTCGTGCGCGCCGTCGCCGTCCATGGGGCCGAGTTCGGCCTTCATCTTCCCGGCCATGGCGAAGGTGCGGCGCACGGTCTCCCCCGCACGCCCCATGCCCTGCGCGTCGGACGAGGTGATGCCGATCGCTCCGAGGTCGTGCAGCACGTCCTCCGCGCCCATCGTTCCGGCCCGGATGCGGTCGCGGGCCATGGCGGCGTCGCCGGGCAGGTCGGTCTTGAGGTCGTGGACGGAGACGATCATGCCGTAGTGCTCGGCGACGGCGTCCCGGCCGAAGGGCAGGGTGGGGTTGGTGGACGAGCCGATGACGTTCGGCACGCCCGCCATCTTGAGGACGTTCGGTACGTGTCCGCCGCCGCAGCCCTCGATGTGGAAGGCGTGGATGGTGCGGCCGTCGAGGACGCGGAGGGTGTCCTCGACGGAGAGGCATTCGTTCAGACCGTCGCTGTGCAGCGCGACCTGTACGTCGTGCTCCTCCGCGACCCGCAGCGCGGTGTCGAGGGCCCGGGTGTGCGCGCCCATGTCCTCGTGGACCTTGAAGCCGGACGCGCCGCCCTCGGCCAGCGCCTCCACCAGCGGGGCGTCGTCGGAGGACGAGCCGCGCGCGAGGAAGCCGATGTTGACGGGCCAGGCGTCGAAGGCGTTGAAGGCGTGCTTCAGCGCCCAGGGCGAGTTGACGCCGACGCCCCACACGGGGCCGAACTCCTGGCCGATCACGGTGGTCACGCCGGAGGCGAGCGACGCCTCCATGATCCGCGGGGAGAGCAGGTGGACGTGTGTGTCGACGGCCCCCGCCGTGGCGATCAGCCCCTCGCCGGACACGATGGACGTGCCGGTGCCGACGACGACGTCGACGCCGTCGAGGGTGTCCGGGTTGCCGGCCCGGCCGATGGCGTGGATGCGTCCCTCGCGGATGCCGATGGACACCTTGCGGATGCCCTGCACGGCGTCGATCACCAGAACGTTGCTGATCACGACGTCGCAGGTGTCACGGACCGCGGCGGCCTTCAGGTGCAGACCGTCGCGGGCGGTCTTGCCGAAGCCGGCGAGGAACTCGTCGCCGGGCTTCTGGGCGTCGGACTCGACGCGGACGACGAGCCCGGAGTCGCCCAGGACGACCCGGTCCCCGGTGCGGGGGCCGTGCACGGATGCGTACTCGTACGGGTCCATCAGATCTCCTCCGCTCCGAGGTAACCGCAGGCCGCGGCCCGCTTGAGTGCTTCTTCCTTGGCGCCCGGCGCGTCGAGCGGACCGTCGACCAGGCCGGCGAAGCCGATGGCGATGCGGTCGCCGCCGATCGGCACGAGGCCCACTTCCGCCTCGACGCCCTGATCGAAACGGACGGAGGAACCGGCCGGGACGGCGAGCCGCATGCCGTAGGCGGCGGCACGGTCGAAACGGAGCCGCGGGTTGGCCTCGAAGAAGTGGAAGTGGGAGGTGACGCTGACGGGCACGGTCGCCGTGTTGCGCACCGTGATCCGCAGGGCGGGCGCCGCCTCCTCCTGCGCCGGGGCCGGCAGCAGGGCCCCCGGGGCGTGCTCCCCCTGTCCGCCGCCCCCGATCGGGTCGGAGACGACGGCGAGGCGGGACCCGTCGTCGAAGACGGCCTCCACATGCACCTCGGTCACGACGTCCGCGACGCCCGGGAGGACGTCGTCGGGGCCGAGCACCGAGCGGGCCGCGTCGATGGCCTCCGCCAGTCTGCGGCCGTCGCGGGCCGCCTCGCAGACGGTGTCCGCTATGAGCGCGGTCGCCTCGGGGACATTGAGCCGCAGGCCGCGGACCCTGCGCGCCCGCGCCAGCTCGGCGGCGCCAAAGAGCAGCAGCCTGTCGCGCTCGGTCGGAGTCAGTCGCACTTCACCACACCTCCATGTTCGAGCATCACTCTAACAATGCCGATGGGCCGAACGAAAGCATTGACTTCAGGCAAGGCATGACTCACATTGAGCAGCACTCAATTAGAGCGTCACTCAAACTGCGAGCTCGAGGGGCAGCCCATGCCGGTGGAACAGCACGGAGTCGACACCATCCCCGAGGCGGAGCGCACCAGCACTCCGCGCGATCTCATGTCCATCCTGCTGGGGTCGAACCTCTGTCTGGGGGTGATCGTCTTCGGCTGGCTCCCCGTCTCCTTCGGGCTCGGCCTGTGGCCCGCCGTCACCTCCGTGGTCGCCGGCACGGTCGTCGGCGTGGCCGTCACCGCTCCACTGGCGCTCGTCTCCCTGCGGACCGCGACGAATCTGTCGACCTCCAGCGGCGCGGCCTTCGGCGTGCGCGGCCGGCTCGTGGGCTCCGTCGTCGGGCTGCTGCTCTCCCTCGGCTACACGGCTCTGACCCTGTGGATCGGCGGCGACGTGATACTCGGGACCCTGGCCCGGATCGCCGGTGTGCCCACCGGCGGTGTGGCCCACACCGTCGTGTACGCGCTGCTCGCCGCATGCACGGCGGTCGGCGCGGTGTACGGCTACCGGTTGCTGCTGCGGCTGAGCAGGATCCTCGCCGTCGGCATGACCGCGCTGCTGGTCCTCGGTCTACTGGCCTACGCGCCCGAGATGACCACCGCCGCCCCGCCGGACACCCCGTACCTGCTCGGCTCGTTCTGGCCCACCTGGCTGCTGTCCGCCGTCGCCGCCGGGCTCAGCGGGCCGATCGCGTTCATCACCCTGCTCGGCGACTACACCCGCTACATCTCGCCCGAACGGCACAGCCCGCGCAAGGTCCTGCGGGCCACCTGTCTGGGGCTCACGGCAGGCCTGCTCGTTCCGCAGCTGTTCGGTACGTACACGGCGCTGGCCGCCCGCGCCGGGCTGGACTACGCGGGGCCGCTGGTCGCCGCCTCCCCCGCCTGGTACGTGATCCCGCTGCTGGTCGCCGCGGCCGCCGGCTCGGTCGGCAACGCCGGTCTGATGCTGTACTCCATGGGCCTGGACCTGGACGCGATCCTGCCGAGGGCGACCCGCACCCGGGCCACGCTCGTCGTCGCGACCGTCGCCACCGCGTTCGTCTTCGTCGGCCACTTCGTGTGGGACGCCCAGTCGGCGATGACGTCGTTCGTGCTGCTGCTCACCGCGGTCGGCACGCCCTGGGCGGTGATCACGCTGATGGCGCACGTCCGCTGCGCCGGCGCGTACGACGCGGAGGCGCTGCAGGTCTACAACCGCCGTGCGCGGGGCGGGATCTACTGGTTCCGCGCCGGCTGGAACCCGCGCGCCACGGTGTCCTGGGCGCTGGGCGCCGCCGTGGGTCTGGCGGCCGTCTCCACCCCGCTCCACGAAGGCCCGCTGCTCGCCCTCACGGGTGGGGTGGACTGCAGCTTCGTCCTGTCCGGCCTGGTGGGCGGCGCGGTGTACGCGGCGCTGGGCGCGCCCACGGCCGAGGCCCGGCAGCCTGCGTTGCAGGGCGCCGGGCCTCGGTAGGCGGGCGGTGGGCGGCGGGCGGCGGGCGTCAGCCGAGCTGGTGCATCCAGCCGTGGACGTCCTCGCCGGCGCCGGTCTGGATGTCGAGGAGCGCCTTGCGCAGCTTCATGGTGACCTCGCCCGGCTGCCCGCCGGACTGCGTCCACTCGCCGCGCGCGGACTTCACCAGGCCGACGGGCGTGATGACCGCGGCGGTACCGCAGGCGAAGACCTCCTTGAGCGTGCCGTTCTCGGTGTCGGCCTGCCACTGGTCGATGGAGACCCGGCCCTCCTCCGACTCGTAGCCGAGATCCTTGGCCAGGGTCAGAAGCGAGTCACGCGTGATGCCGGCGAGCAGCGAGCCGGTGAGCTCGGGCGTGACGATCTTGAACCCCTCGTCGGAGCCGTTCTCGTAGACGAAGTACAGGTTCATGCCGCCCAGTTCCTCGACCCACTTGTGCTCGACCGCGTCGAGGTAGGCGACCTGGGCGCAGCCCTTCTGCGCGGCCTCGGCCTGCGCGAGAAGGGACGCGGCGTAGTTGCCGCCGGTCTTGGCGTCGCCCATGCCGCCGGGGACGGCGCGGACGCGGTCCTCCGAGAGCCAGATGGAGACGGGCTTGACGCCCTCGGGGAAGTACGCGCCGGCCGGGGAGGCGATGACGAGGAAGAGGTACTCGTTGGCCGGCTTCACACCGAGGCCGACCTCGGACGCGATCATGAACGGGCGGAGGTAGAGGGACTCCTCGCCGCCGTGGGGCGGAACCCATGCCTCGTCCTGCTGGACCAGGGCGTCGCAGGCGGCGATGAAGGTGTCGACCGGCAGTTCGGGCATGGCGAGGCGGCGCGCGGACCGCTGGAACCGCTCCGCGTTGGCCTCGGGGCGGAACGTGGCGACGGAGCCGTCGGGGCGGCGGTAGGCCTTGAGGCCCTCGAAGATCTCCTGCGCGTAGTGCAGGGTCATGTTCGCCGGATCGAGGGACAGCGGTCCGTACGGGACGAGCTCACCGTCGTGCCATCCACGCCCCTCCGTCCACTTGATCGTCACCATGTGGTCGGTGAAGTGGCGGCCGAATCCCGGGTTGGCCAGGATCCCCTCGCGCTCCGCGTCGGACAGCGGGTGCGAAGAGGGCTTGAGCTCGATCGTGGGCGTCGTCATGAGTGCAGTGTCCTTCACCGGTTGTTGTGACGGACCGCGCTCACGCCGATTGCTTGGACGTCCGAGCATCGCCGTGCACACGGTCCACGTTCGATTATCGCCCGTGGAGGATGGTGCGGGGAACGGCGTGTTTGCGGCCCAGGATGATGGTGGCACCCGGGGGCCGCACAGGAGAAGCCGCCGGGCGCGGTGGGGATGCGACCCGGCGGCTTCTGGGGTGTCCGGGGGACGCCCCCGGAAGTGGTGTCCGGCGGGTCAGCTCGCTACTCGTACCGCGAGCGCGTCGCCGATCTCGTCCGTGGTGCGGGTCGCGCCCGGCTCGCGTTCCGCGAGGTCGGCGGCGACGGCCTCCTCGATACGGACGGCCTCGGCCGCATGTCCGAGGTGGCGCAGCAGGAGGGCGACCGACAGGATCGTGGCGGTCGGGTCGGCCTTGCCCTGGCCGGCGATGTCGGGCGCCGAGCCGTGGACCGGCTCGAACATCGACGGGAATTCGCCCGTCGGGTTGATGTTGCCGGAGGCGGCCAGGCCGATGCCGCCGGTCACGGCAGCGGCGAGGTCGGTGAGGATGTCGCCGAAGAGGTTGTCGGTGACGATGACGTCGAAGCGCTCCGGCTGGGTGACGAAGAAGATCGTCGCGGCGTCGACATGCAGATAGTCCGTGGTGACCTCGGGGTACTCCTTGCCGACCCTGTCGAAGATGTTCTTCCACATGTGGCCGGCGTAGACGAGGACATTGTTCTTGTGGACGAGCGTCAGCTTCTTGCGGGGGCGGGAGTTGGCCCGCTCGTACGCGTCGCGGACGACGCGCTCCACGCCGTAGGCGGTGTTCAGGCTGACCTCGGTGGCCACTTCGGCGGGCGTGCCGGTGCGCAGGGAGCCGCCGTTTCCGGTGTACGGGCCTTCGGTGCCCTCACGGACGACGACGAAGTCGATGTCCGGGCGGCCGGCCAGCGGAGTGGCCGTATTGGGGAACAGCTTCGACGGACGCAGGTTGACGTAGTGGTCGAAGGCGAACCGCAGCTTCAGCAGCAGGCCCCGCTCCAGCACGCCGGACGGCACCGACGGGTCGCCGATGGCGCCGAGGAGGATCGCGTCGTGGTTCTTGAGGGAGTCGAGTTCCGCGTCGGGGAGAGTCTCCCCGGTGCGGTGCCAGCGCTGGGCGCCGAGGTCGTACTCCTTGGTCTCCAGCTTCACATCCTGGGGCAGGACCGCGGCAAGGACCTTCAGGCCCTGCGCCACGACCTCCTGGCCGATGCCGTCACCGGGGACTACTGCGAGATTGATGCTGCGAGACATGTCGGCACCCTACTCCCCGTCCCATTGAATGACACACAGGGTCCACCATATGGACGGGATCGGACACGGTGGATCAGTGGCCGGTGGAGCCGCCGTTGTCCCGGCGGTCGAGGGCGCGCTGGAGGGCGGCGGCGGCGTTCTTGCGGTCTGACTCGCTGGTGCGGGAGGCGTGACGGACCCGGCGGACGGTCGCAGCGGACATGATGATCGACTCCTTGAGATCGGAAGAGATTTCGAGGCGCCGGAAGGGGCGGGGAGCGGTGCCGCAGGGGTTGCCTGCACGGGGCACGGGCTCACGACCGCCATTCGCTGGATCGAGCGAGACGTTCGGCTCCTACAAAGCTAGGTCAGCTCGGCCGCTCTGTCTCCACAATTACTCGGACTTCCTACTATCTGAGACGCGATCTTCGTGCGGCAGGTCGTCGTGCCATCTAGGTTGCTTTCCTACCTAGCTGGTGCTGGAATACATCCATGGCCGCCGACCGCAGATCCAGCTGGCTCAAGGGCGTTCTCGACCTGCTCGTCCTGTCCTGCCTCACGGGGGGCGAGAGCTACGGCTACGAAATCTCCAAGGCTCTCGCCGAGGCGGGGCTCGGGCAGATCAAGGGCGGAACGCTCTACCCGGTGCTCAACCGGCTCGAGGAAGCCGGCCTGGTGGTCGGCGAGTTCCGGGCCGCCGAGCGGGGGCCCGGCCGCCGCTACTACCGGCTCACCGCCGACGGGCAGGAGCATCTCGCCACCGAGAGCGGGGCCTGGCTGGACTTCCACACCGCCGTCAAGACCAAGCTGTTCACAGGGGGAACACGATGACGACCGACCACCGGGGGTACTTCGGTGAGCTCACGGCAGCGCTGCGCGCCGCGCAGGTGCCGGCGGAACAAATAGACACCACGGTCGCCGACCTGGCGGCCCATCTCGCGGAGACGGGCACGGCGCCCGAGGAGGAGTTCGGCCCTGCCGCCGACTTCGCCGCCCAACTGGGCGGCGCGGCACCCGCGGTCACCGGTCCCGCCGACGAGGCGGAGACCTGGACCTGGACGGCCGACGTCTACAACGACCGGCGGCTGCTCGCCGTCCACGGGGACCAGGGCTGGGAGGTGGAACGGCTGGACGCGCTCGGCCGCTTCGTGTGCCGGCGCGCCCGGGACACGGCGCTCCGCTGGGAGTACCGCCGCGAGATCGTCAACGGCAAGCAGCGCGACAAGGTGCTCGGGCGGCTCACTCCGGAAGGGTGGGAGCTGTGCGGCGAGTGGTTCTTCTACGCGTACTTCAAACGCCCGAAGGCGGCCAGCGCGGGACCGGCCGCCGCCCTCGACGCGCTGCCCGCCCGGCCGGCACGCTCCTGGTACATCGGTGTCAAGGGGTGGATCGCGAGTGTCGGCTGGCTGGCTGTCGTGGCCGTGATCCTGACGGCGTACTACAGCCGGAACCTGGACTTCGCCGTCGCCTTCCCCGTACTGCTGGCCGGCACGTTCGGCATGACCTACTGGGTCAGGCGCACGGTCACCAAGTCCTGCGGGGACACCACTTAGGGCCTGGGGATCAGAGGACATCCCCGTCGCGCCAGTCGAAGACCAGCGGACCGGCGGCGGTGCCGGGGAGCGGCGCACCGGCGGCGGGGCGGATCCAGGTGGAGTCCTCCTCCTCCGGAAGGCGGACCGTGCCCTGCGGGGCCATGGCCTCGATACGGCCCCGCCACAACTGCCAGCCCCTGACGCGGTACAGCTCGGCGCCGTCGTCCGACGCGGACAGCGCGCCGAGGTCGTACGCCCCGTCGATCACCGTCTCCAGCACCTGCATCACCCGCCCGCCCAGGCCTTGGCGGCGACGGTCGGCCCGGACCGCGACCGCCTCGACGTATCCGACGCGATACGACCGGCCCGCGTGCAGCACCCGCCGCATGATGACGCTGCCGTGAGCCGCCACCCCCCGGCCGTCGCGGACGAAGGCGTGTACGCCGCCGAGGGCGTGGGCCCAGTCCTCGGCGCCGAAGTCGCCGCCGAACGCGTCGTGCAGCATGGTCCGGATCCCTGCGAGACCGGACTCGGACAGCTGGTAGGTGTGGGCCGTGCGCAGCGCGTCGGTCACATGATCGGTCATGAGGCTCACTGTGACAGGCGGCGCCGTCACCGGGTACCGGGTTGCTCCTTGGGCCGGTACCCGGTGACGGAAAACCGTTCCCGCGCAGGTGGTTCGGCGAACGCGACCGTCAGAGCCTGCCGCCCGTGAGACGGGACAGCGGGCCGCGCTGGCGCAGGCCGGAGCGGCGGCCGAGCGCGTACGAGCCGGCCACCGCGGTGACGACACCCGTGCCCGCTCCGGCGACAACGGCCTTGCGTGCCTTGACGATGGTCCAGACGACGCCCGCCGCTCCCGCCGTGGCGCCGGCGGCGGCGACCGCCGTGCGCTGGACCGTCCTGGCCGCGGACGCCGCCTTCTCGGTGGCCGCGCCGCCGAAACCCTGTGCGGCTTCGGCGGTTTCGCTCGCCTTTTCCTTGGCGGAGCGCTGCGCTCGCGCCGTGCTCGTACGTGCCTGGGCCGTCTTCTTCTTGGTCTCGGTCATGGTCTTCGGGTATCCGCCGCGGGAGTGCGCAAACTGACCGGCTGTCACCGTGCCATGGGCCGAGGCCGCTGTTTCCACGCATCGTTTCGCCCAACTGCCCACGGGCACCTGCGTACCGGAGGTGGGACATGAACGCACGCACGGTGACGGTACATGGCCGGGCACAGGCCCGGCGGGCGGCGAACAGTCCGGTCGTGGACACGGCCGCACGCTGGGGATTCGCCGCACGCGGGGTCATCTATCTGCTCGTCGGCGTCCTCGCCCTGCACATCGCGTTCGGCGGCACAGGCCGCCAGGCGGACCGGGGCGGAGCGCTCGCCGAGCTGGCCGAGCAGCCCTTCGGCGCGGTGCTGTTGTGGGCATTGGGTCTCGGCCTGGTCGGCATGGCACTGTGGCGGCTGTCGGAGGCGGTATTCGGCGCCTCGGGCCCGGACGGGCACAAGACGGGCAAGCGGCTGCTGTCCGCGGGGCGTTGTCTCTTCTACGGCTTCGTCGCCTACTCCGTTCTCGCGTTCGCCGCCGGTGACCGCGGCAGCGGCGGCGGATCCAGCGACCAGCAGTCCCGGGACCTGACGGCGAGGGCGCTGGAGGCGCCGGGCGGCCAGTGGATCGTGGGCCTGGCCGGGGTCGGCGCGGCCGTCGCCGGCATATGGGTGGCCGTGCGGGCCGCACTGCGCAAGTACCGCAAGCATCTGAAGCAGAGCGGCATGCCGCACCGGGCCCGGCGGTTCGTCGACGTGACCGGTGTCGGTGGCGGTGTGGCGCGCGGCGCCCTGTTCGCGGCGATCGGCGTGTTCGTGGTGCGCGCGGCGATCAGTTACGAACCGGACCGGGCGAAGGGCTTCGACGACACGCTGCGCTCGTTCGCCGACACGCCGGCGGGGCCGTGGCTGCTGGTGCTCGTCGCTGCGGGGCTGGTGCTGTTCGGGGTCTTCTCGTTCGCGATGGCGCGCTGGCGCCGGGTCTGAACAGCGAGCTCCCCGGCCGGCGCCGGGTCTGAACAGCGGGTGCATGGAAACCGCCCCCGTTCCGGCGTGGGGGCCGGGACGGGGGCGGAGACGTGGGGGGCTGCCCGAGGGGGTCGGGAGGTCAGCCCATGTGCGGGTACGTGTAGTCCGTCGGCGGGACCAGGGTCTCCTTGATCGCACGGGTCAGCGTCCAGCGCATCAGGTTCTGCGGGGCGCCGGCCTTGTCGTTGGTGCCGGAGGCGCGGCCGCCGCCGAAGGGCTGCTGGCCGACGACGGCGCCGGTCGACTTGTCGTTGATGTAGAAGTTGCCCGCGGCATAGCGGAGCTTCTCCATCGCGTGGGCCGCGGCGGCCCGGTCACCGGCGATGATCGAACCGGTCAGCGCGTACGCCGACACCGACTCCATCTGCTCGAGCATCTCCTCGTACTTGTCGTCCTCGTAGACGTGGACGGCGAGGATCGGACCGAAGTACTCGGTCGTGAAGACCTCGTTCTCGGCGTCGGAGCACTCGATGACCGTCGGGCGGACGAAGTAGCCGACCGAGTCGTCGTAGGTGCCGCCCGCGACGATCGTGCAGGTCGCATCCTGCTCGGCACGGTCGATCGCGGCCTTGTTCTTGGCGAAGGAACGCTCGTCGATCACGGCGCCGATGAAGTTCGTCAGGTCGGTGACGTCACCCATCCTGATGCCGTCGACCTCGGCCGCGAACTCCTCCTTGAAGCCGGAGTTCCAGATGGAGGCGGGGACGTACGCCCGCGAGGACGCGGAGCACTTCTGGCCCTGGAACTCGAACGAGCCGCGGGTCAGCGCGGTCTTGAGCACGGCGCGGTCGGCGCTGGGGTGCGCGACGACGAAGTCCTTGCCGCCCGTCTCTCCGACGATGCGCGGGTAGGAGCGGTACTTCTCGATGTTGTTGCCGACCGTCTTCCACAGGTGCTGGAAGGTCTTGGTCGAGCCGGTGAAGTGGATGCCGGCGAGCATCGGGTGCTCGAGGGCCACCTCGGAGACGGCGATGCCGTCGCCCGTCACCAGATTGATGACGCCCTTGGGCAGACCGGCCTCCTCCAGGAGCTGCATCAGCAGCACGGCGGCGTGGGTCTGCGTCGGGGACGGCTTCCAGACCACGACGTTGCCCATCAGCGCGGGCGCGGTCGGCAGGTTGCCGGCGATGGCGGTGAAGTTGAACGGGGTGATCGCGTAGACGAAGCCCTCGAGCGGGCGGTGGTCGAGGCGGTTCCACACGCCCGGCGAGTTGGCCGGGGGCTGCTCGGCGAGCAGGTCACGGGCGTACTTGACGTTGAAGCGCCAGAAGTCGACGAGCTCGCACGGGGTGTCGATCTCGGCCTGCTGGGCGGTCTTCGACTGGCCGAGCATGGTCGAGGCGGCCAGCGTCTCGCGCCAGGGGCCGGCCAGCAGTTCGGCGGCGCGCAGGATGATCGCCGCGCGGTCGTCGAAGGACATGGCGCGCCAGGCCGGGGCCGCCTCGAGCGCGGCGTCGATGGCGTCCTGCGCGTCCTGCTGGGTGGCAGCGGCGAAGGTGCCGATGACGGCCTTGTGATTGTGCGGCTGCACGACGTCGACGCGCTCGCCGCCGCCCATGCGCCGTACTCCGCCGATGGTCATCGGAAGGTCGATCGGGTTCTCGGACAGTTCCTTGAGCTTGGCCTCGAGACGGGCGCGCTCGGGTGAGCCGGCGGCGTAGCCGTGCACCGGCTCGTTGACCGGGGCGGGGACCTGAGTGACAGCGTCCATGAGTTCCGTGACTCCTTTGCGAGGGGTTGGGGAGGGCTCTGCCCTGGTGTCAGTTCTTGGTGATCATCGAGCGCACGAAGAAGAGCAGGTTGGCCGGCTTCTCCGCGAGGCGGCGCATGAAGTAGCCGTACCAGTCGGTTCCGAACGCGGTGTAGACCCGCATCCGGTGGCCTTCGGCGGCGAGCCGGACCTGCTCGTCGCTGCGGATGCCGTACAGCATCTGGAACTCGTAGTCGTCGAGCTTGCGGCCTGCGCGGTGGGCCAGGTCCTGGGCGACGGCGATCAGGCGCGGGTCGTGCGACCCGATCATCGGGTAGCCGTCGCCCTCCATCAGGACCTTCAGGATGCGGACGTACGCCTTGTCGATCTCGGACTTGTCCTGGTACGCGACGGAGGCGGGCTCCTTGTACGCGCCCTTGACGATACGGACGCGGCTGCCTGCGTCGGAGAGGCGGCGGGCGTCGTCCTCGGTGCGGAACAGGTAGGCCTGGATGACACAGCCGGTCTGCGGGAACTCCTTGCGGAGCTCCTCGTGGATGGCAAACATCGAGTCGAGGGTGGTGTGGTCCTCGGCATCCAGCGTAACCGTCGTGCCGATGGCCGCGGCAGCCTCGACGACCGGACGGACGTTGGCGAGTGCCAGCTCGTGCCCGCCTTCCAGCGCCTGGCCGAACATCGACAGCTTGACCGACATCTCGGCCTTGGCGCCGAGACCGAGGTCCGCCAGATGCTCGATCAGCTCGAGGTAGGCGTCGCGGGCGGCGGTGGCCTGCTCGGGCGTGGTGATGTCCTCGCCGACGACGTCGAGGGTGACCTCGAGACCCCTGGCGGCGGCGTCCTTGACGATCGGGACGACCTGCTCGACCGTCTCGCCGGCGATGAACCGGGAGACGACCTGCTTGGTCCCCGGGGCGGCCGACACGAAGCGGCGCATTTTGTCGCTGCGCGAAGCGGCGAGGATCACGGGACCCAGCACGGGCACCTCCACGGAACAGGTGTTGAAAGTGGCCGAAACCGAACGACCCGGAAACGGCACGAAGAACCACCTTGAAACCTAAGGATCGCTCCGATCACCTGCCATCGACAGCTGTCACGCATCCGTGTCCCGGATCTCAGACACATGTCTGAAGCGGGTGCGAGAATGGCGAGGTGAAGGGCGACTACCAGGATCTCGTGGACGAGCTCTCCGCGCTGCTGGCCATGCCCGCGACGCTGGAGAACCGCGACTTCGGACTGATCGCCTTCGGTGCGCACGACAGCGACGACACGGCGATGGACCCCGTCCGCACCCGCTCGATCCTGACCCGCCGCTCGACCCCGGCGGTACGCGCCTGGTTCGAGGGCTTCGGCATCACACGGGCGACAGGCCCGGTGCGCATCCCCGCCGCCCCGGACGCGGGGGTCTTCCGCGACCGTATCTGCCTGCCCGTACGGCACCGGGGCATCGCGCTCGGCTATGTCTGGCTGCTCGACGCCGACCCCGGACCCACGGACGCACAGCTGTCCGCGGCGATGGAGGTGGCGGCGCGGATCGGCGCCCTGCTCGCTGACGAGGAACGCGCCGGGGCGGATCTGTCGCGCGAACTGCGGGCTGTGCTGACGGCGGAGCGCGGCTGGCAGTACGACATGGCCGTGGACGCGCTCCGCACGGAGCTGGGCACCCACGCGGAAGGGCTGCACACGCTGGTGTGCGTGACGCCGTGGCCGGCCGGTGACGCGCCATCGGCACGGTCGCTGCCGGGGGCCGCGGCACTGTGCACGGTGCCGTTGACGTCTCAGACCACGGGCCCGCCGCGCCACGCCGTGGGCGCGCTGGTCCGGCTTCGTTCGGCGGACAACCTGGCGCCCGCGCTGGCGGTGGCCTCACGGCTCGGCGAGGCGGCGGGCGGGCCACCGGGCAGCGGGGCGGGCGGCCCCGGTGGGCGGCAGCGGGCGGCGGGCAGCTCCGGCACGGGGCGCCCGGCGGCCCCTGCGGC
>NZ_JBEXRZ010000127.1:0-20573 GCF_040613325.1 Streptomyces sp. NPDC006283
GGAAGCTGATGATGCCCAGCCCCGGGTCGGCGTCGAAGGCGGCGCCGGGGCGTCGCGGCAGGCCCCGGCCCGCCAGTCCCCCGCCCCCGCGAACAGCGCGATGGCGGACGCCCTGCGCAAGGCCGGTCTGCTGGACGGCGGCAAGGGCCGCGGCTGACGCAGCGCGGCGGCACGACAGGACCGGGGGCCGATGGCTTGATCGTCGGCCCCCGGTCCTGTCGTGCCTTGCCAACTCCCCTGGCTGGTGGGTAGGGATGACGCAGCGCCCGCCCGCCGCTCCGGTGCGGGCCACCGCCCGACACCGCTGAGGACCACCGTCCCAGACGCCGCTTGAAGGCTCAGGACACCATGACCACTTCCGTAACTGCCTATCGACGCTGCCCGAAAAGGGGTCCGAACGGGGAACACATGCCACACGGGCACGCCGCTCTGCGTAAACGCTGTGAGGCGATTCTCAGTCAACTGGAGCTGAGGAATCCCTTCTCCCTCGAGGAGTTGTGCTCTCGGATAGCCGAGCAGCGGGGCCGCCCCCTGAGGCTGCACCCGCTGCCCGAGGAAGCAGCCCGGTCCGGTGTGTGCGGACTGTGGGTGGGCACCGAGAGCGTCGATCACGTCTTCTACGAGGCGCGCACGTCCCGACCGCACCAGGAGCACATCGTCCTGCACGAGTTGGGCCACATCCTCTTCGGTCACAATTTCCTCGCGGGCGCGGAGAGCGGCGGCGGCTATCCCACCGCCCTCGGTCGTACCGACTACACGACGCGCGAGGAGCAGGAGGCCGAGATGCTGGCCAGCCTGATCCGTACGAAGGCGGGTGCACTGCCCCTGGGCAGGGAGCCGGACGGCACCCTGGAGCGGCTCGGTTCCGCGCTGGGAGTGAGGTCGTCGGATGCGGGCTGACACCGTGCAGTTCGGCGACTGGCTCGCCGTGCCCAGTGTGGTCCTTCTCTGGTTCGCCGTGCTGGTCCGGGCGCGTTCGGCACGTCGCTCGCCGGAGCAGCGCGGCCTGTGGCTCGCGGTGGCGACGGCGGCGGCGGCGATGACGCTCAACCTTCCGGCGGTCGTCGCGTTCGCCCAGAGGGATGCCGGACTCGTCCATGTGGTGGGCCTGGTACGGAATCTGACGGGTGTTCTGTCGGCGGGGGCGGTGCTCTACTTCGTCTGCGGCACCACGAGCGGCCGCGGCCGGCAACGGGCGGCGGCGTTGGCGACGGCCGTGCCGCTCGGCGCCATGGTGGTGCTGGACCTCGTCGCGCCGCGGCACGGACAGCACGGGATGCCGCCGGGCGGCGACCCGGTGCCCTCACTCGCCTACTGGCTGACGCTGATGGGCACACATCTGCTGGCGAACACGGTCTGCGTGTACGTGTGCTGGCACTACAGCAGACGCGCGGAGAGCCCTGGGCTCGCCGCGGGACTGCGGCTGTTCGGGCTCGGCACCGCCCTGGCGGGTCTGTTCTGGATCGGGTACCTGCTGAAGGCGCTGTGGGGCACGGCCTGGCAGATGCCGTATCTGCCGCTGCTGATGAACCTGCACGGAGTGCTGCGGGCCGCAGCCGTCCTGCTGCCCACCCTGGCAGTGCTGCGCAGAACGACGGCGGACATGTCGACCGCCTGGCGGCTGTGGCCGCTGTGGCGGGACCTGGTGCGGTCCGTACCGCACGTGGCCCTGCACGAGCCGCGAGCGACGCGGACGGTGGAGCTGCTGTGGCCGCCGCTGCCGCGTGATCTGCTCGTCTACCGCAAGGTGATCGAGACACGGGACGCGATCTTGACGCTGGGCGACTATGTGCCGCCGGGGACGGACGAGCGGGCACGCGAACACCTCGGCCAAGGACGGCAGACGGAAGCCGCCGTACTCGCCTGTGTCATCAAGGAGGCCCGGGGCGCCAAGGCGGACGGGCTCGACCGGCAGCCGCAGCCGTACAGCGCCCCGGCGATGGCCGGCGACGACCTCGACGACGAACGGCGCTTTCTCATGGACGTGGCCGACGCCTACCGGTCCTCTGCGACAGCCTCGTTCCGTCCGTCCCGCTGACCCGCCCCCTGCCGACTCGGGCCTGTCGGCCAAGGGGTTTTCGGCCTCCTGACGCGGCCCCCTGCAACGCACCGACTCATGAAAGCGATCACATCGTGACCACCGTTCTGATCACCGGCGCGAGTGCCGGGCTGGGCGCGGCGTTCGCCCGCGGATTCGCCGCCAAGGGCTGCGACCTCGTCCTGGTCGCCCGCGACAAGGAACGCCTGGAGGCGGGGGCGGAGCAGATGCGCGCCCGGTACGGCGTCTCGACGGAGATCCTGCCCGCGGACCTGCTCGCACCGTCCGGAGTCCGAGCGGTCACCGACCGGTTGTCCGATCCCGCCCGGCCCGTGGACATGCTCGTGAACAACGCGGGCTTCGGCCTGGCGGCGCCCTTCCCGTACAACCCCGTAGAGGACGAGGAGCGGATGCTGGATCTGCTGGTGAAGGTGCCGCTGCGGCTCACGCACGCCGCGCTGCCCGGTATGCGGTCGCGGCGTCGCGGAGCGGTCGTCAACGTGTCGTCGGTGGCGGGCCTGCTGCCCGCGGGCACCTACGGCGCCGCCAAGGCATGGGTGACGTCGTTCAGCGAGTCGCTGCGGGTGGACCTCGCCCCGTACGGGGTGCGGGTGCTGGCCGTCGTGCCCGGATTCACCCGTACCGAGTTCCAGGAGCGGGCCGGGATGGACGTGAGCGCGCTGCGCGACGCGGTGTGGCTCGACCCGGACGACGTCGTGGCACAGGCCCTCAAGGACCTGGCCAGGAAACGGCCGGTGAGCATCACCGGCCGGCGGTACAAGGCGTACGCACAGGCCGTGCGGCATCTGCCACGGCACCTGGTCGCCTCGAAGCTGGCCCGCACCCGCAGGCCCCCGGCGGACCGGTGAGACGACCGGCGGCCGCGGCCGGGTGATCCGAGGAGCCGCCTCAGCTCTCCGTGACCTTGCCGTCGGCGACCTCCACGCGCCGGGTCACCCGCACGGCGTCCAGCATCCGGCGGTCGTGCGTGACCAGCAGCAGCGTCCCGGTATACGAGTCGAGCGCGGACTCCAGCTGTTCGATGGCGGCCAGGTCGAGGTGGTTGGTCGGCTCGTCCAGTACGAGCAGATTGACGCCGCGGCCCTGGAGGAGGGCGAGCGCGGCGCGGGTGCGCTCGCCCGGGGACAGGGTCGTCGCCGGGCGGAGCACGTGGTCGGCCTTGAGCCCGAACTTGGCCAGCAGCGTGCGCACCTCGGCCGGCTCGGTGTCGGGGACGGCAGCGCAGAAGGCGTCCAGCAGGGTCTCGGGGCCGTAGAACAGGCCGCGGGCCTGGTCGACCTCGCCGACGACCACGCCGGAGCCGAGCGAGGCGTGTCCCTCGTCGAGCGTGAGCCTGCCGAGCAGGGCGGCCAGCAGCGTGGACTTCCCCGCTCCGTTCGCGCCGGTGATGGCGACACGGTCCGCCCAGTCGATCTGGAGCGAGGCGGGCCCGAAGCGGAAGCCGCCGCGCCGGACCTCTGCCTCGCGGAGCGTGGCGACCACCGAACCGGAACGCGGGGCGGCGGCGATCTCCATCCGCAGCTCCCACTCCTTGCGGGGTTCGTCGACGGCGTCGAGCCGTTCGATCATGCGCTGCGTCTGGCGGGCCTTGGCGGCCTGCTTCTCGCTCGCCTCGCTGCGCATCTTGCGCCCGATCTTGTCGTTGTCGGTCGCCTTGCGGCGGGCGTTCTTGACGCCCTTCTCCATCCAGTTGCGCTGCATCTGGGCGCGGCCCTCGAGGGCCGCCCGCTTGTCGGCGTACTCGTCGTACTCCTCGCGGGCGTGCCGGCGAGCGGTCTCGCGCTCCTCCAGATAGGCCTGGTATCCGCCGCCGTAGAGGGTGATCTGCTGCTGGGCCAGGTCCAGCTCGAGGACCTTGGTGACGGTGCGGGTGAGGAACTCGCGGTCGTGGCTGACGACGACCGTGCCGGCGCGCAGGCCCTGGACGAAGGTCTCGAGGCGCTCCAGGCCGTCCAGGTCGAGGTCGTTCGTCGGCTCGTCGAGCAGGAACACGTCGTAGCGGGACAGCAGGAGCGAGGCGAGACCCGCGCGGGCGGCCTGGCCGCCGGACAGGGACGTCATGGGCTGGTCGAGGCCGACGGTCAGCCCGAGGGAGCCGGCGACCTCCTCCGCGCGCTCGTCGAGGTCCGCGCCGCCGAGGTCGAGCCAGCGCTCCAGGCTGACGGCATAGGCGTCGTCGGCTCCCGGGGCGCCATCCACCAGCCCCTGGGTGGCGGCGTCCATGGCGGTCTGCGCGTCTGCCACACCGGTGCGCCGGGCGAGGAAGTCGCGCACGCTCTCGTCCGCGCGCCGCTCGGGCTCCTGCGGGAGGTGGCCGACGGTGGCGGTCGGCGGGGAGAGCCGCAGCTCGCCCTGCTCCGGCCGGTCGAGTCCGGCGAGCAGACGCAGCAGCGTGGACTTGCCGGCGCCGTTCACGCCCACGAGGCCGATCACGTCGCCAGGGGCGACGACAAGATCCAGGCCGGAGAAGAGCGAACGGTCGCCGTGGCCCGCGGCGAGATCCTTTGCGACGAGAGTTGCAGTCATCAGGGGGTGCATCCTAAATCAGCGGGGTGGCACCTGGATGACCGGCGCCCCCCGTGGTCCGTGCCACGACGAAGGATCGTCCCCGGGCCACGTCAGGTCCAGCGGATTTCGGCGGTGGCCGGCTTGGGTGTGGTCCGGGCTCCGCCGAGGCGGCAGATGACACGGCAGGGCGGGCGGGAACATGCCCGCCCGCCCTGTCCTGTGTCTGCGCCGGCTGCCGTGTGCGCCGTTCCCTGTCGTGCGTCGGTCGTCGGTGACCGGTCAGGAATCCTCGGCGCCGCCCCGGCCGGTGCCCAGGTCGTCACCGCCCTCCGTGCCGGTCCCGGGGTCGGTTCCGGTCGGGCGCCGGGTATCGGTCCCGGTCTCCGTCACCGGGCCCGGCCCGATACGGATCTCGAAGTCACCGGCGTACTTCTCGTGACCCGCGATCACCGCCGTCTCGACGGCCTCCTCCGCGAGCTCCCCGCGGACGATCAGCGGGTCCTGGCGCAGATCGCGCATGAGAGCCACGCACATGCCCACCATCACCAGCACGAACGGGGCGGCGACAAGGATCGTCAGATGCTGCAGACCGGCGAGCGCGTCGCCCTTGCCCTCTCCGACGAGCAGCATGACCGCCGCCACGGCTCCGGTCACCACACCCCAGAAGATGACGACGATCCTGGCAGGTTCGAACGTGCCCTTCTGGGACAGCGTGCCCATGACGATCGAGGCGGCGTCGGCCCCCGAGATGAAGAAGATTCCCACCAGGATCATCACCAGCAGGCTCATCACACCGGTGATCGGGAACTCCTGGAGCACTCCGAAGAGCTGGCCCTCGGGCGTCGTCTCGTCCCCGAGGCGCCCGCCCTCCTGGAGCTTCATGGCCGTGCCGCCGAAGACGGCGAACCAGATCAGGCTGACGGTGCTCGGCACCAGGATGACGCCGCCGACGAACTGACGGATCGTCCGCCCACGGCTGATGCGGGCGATGAACATGCCGACGAACGGCGTCCAGGAGATCCACCAGGCCCAGTAGAAGACCGTCCAGCTGCTCAGCCAGTCGGCGACGTCGCCACCACCGGTCGCCGCCTCCGTGCGGCCGGCCAGCTGCGGCAGCTCGCCGATGTACGAGGCGAGCGAGGTCGGAATCAGGTCGAGGACGAGGATGGTCGGCCCCGCGACGAAAACGAACAGAGCGAGCACCACGGCCAGCACCATGTTGGTGTTCGACAGCCACTGGATGCCACGCTCGACACCGGAGACCGCCGAGAACACGAAGGCGGCCGTCAGCACACCGATGATGGAGATGAGCAGGCCGGTCCCGGCCTTCTCCATCCATCCCAGTTCCCGGAATCCGCTGCCGATCTGGAGCGCGCCGAGTCCCAGGGATGTGGCTGACCCGAACAGCGTGGCGAAGATCGCAAGGATGTCGATCACCCGCCCCGGGGCGCCGTCGGCCCGCTTCTTGCCGATCAGCGGCTCGAAGACGGCACTGATCGTCTGCCGCCTGCGGCGCCGGAAGGTGCTGTAGGCGATGGCGAGACCGACCACGGCGTAGATGGCCCACGGGTGGAGGGTCCAGTGGAAGAGGGTCGTGGCCAGCGCCGTCTGCATGGCGTCGGCCGAGTCGGCGGGGTCGGTCCCCGGCGGCGGGGTCACATAGTGCGCGAGCGGCTCACTGACGCCGTAGAACATCAGGCCGATGCCCATGCCGGCGCTGAACATCATCGCGACCCAGGAGACGGTGCGGAACTCGGGTTCCTCGTGCTCCTGGCCGAGCTCGATCCTGCCGTAACGGCTGATGGCGAGCCACAGTGCGAAGACGACGAAGCCGGAGGCGGCCAGGACGAACGCCCAGCCGCCGTTGTGCATCAGGCCGTTCAGCATGGTGTCCGAGACGCTTTCCAGCGTGTCGGTGAAGAAGGATCCCCAGATCACAAAGGCCAGGGTGAGAGCGGCCGTCACACCGAACACCACCCGGTCGGTGACCGGTGCTCTGTCCTCGTACGGGTGACGGCCCGGCAAGGCGGCCCTTACCGGCAGCCGCAACCGTGGGCCAGGTTTCTGTTCGTCGTGCGACACAAGCGGCACCTTTCACCAATGCGCGGATCACTTTCCGCTCTCCGGTACCCCCTACCACATGTGATGCACGTCATAGCGTCAACAGGCTGGGACCGGCTCGGCCGATACGAGGTGATATGTCGCGCGCATATCCAGGAGGAGCGGAACAAGCTCCCGCTGCGACTGCCGCAGCGGCACGAAGGCACCTGCCCCGTCCCGCCGCGCCCAGACACCGTGCAAGGCAAGTTCGTCCTTCACCTGCGCGTACTGCTCCGCGTCGAGCCGGTACCCGCAGGGGGGTTCGACGAGCGTCTCCTCGGGGCCGGCGGGGTCGTTGTCGGCGCCGCCCAGGTAGACCGGGCCCCGGTCCTTGAAGCCGGAGAGGCGGGCGGCGGTGGTCGCGGCCTCGACCCTGCCGCGGCGCTCGTCCGCGTACGACAGCAGTCCGCCGAGTGCCGCGAGTTGGCTGTCCACGCGGCGCCGTTTGTTCAGGGCGGGATCCGACTGCTCCTGCTCGGTCAGCGCGTCGACACGGCTCTCGATGAGCAGGCCGACCGCGTTCTTGATTCCGGAGGTGTTGCGCAGGATGCGTTCCTGGCCGTCCCCGGCGGTCTGTTTGATCGGCTCGCCGGTCACCGGGTCGGTCCAGATGCCGTACGTGCCGGTGCTGAATCCCTCGTCGTGCGCGGCGGGCCGTACGTAGTCGCCGGAGAGGGTCCGCGCCTCGTCGCGCACCGCGGCCTCGGTGTTGAGGTTGCGCGGCCACAGGTCGAACAGCTCCTTGTCGTAGTACGGCGGCGTGGCGCCGTACTCGTGCAGGTCGTAGATGACGTCCGGGCGCCGGTCGCGGATGACGGCGGCCATGGCCCGGCCCTCCGCGGTCTTCAGGGCGATGTGGTCGCGGTTGATGTCGACGCCGTCCGAGTTGCCCCGGGTGTCGGCGGCTCTGCCGTCGGGGTTGGCCGTGGGGACGACGAGGACGTTCGTCCTGGACAGCAGCCTGCGCGTCGCGCCGTCCCCGGCGTGGGCGAGGTCGCGGATCGTCGTCAGGCATGCTTCCCGGCCCGACGGCTCGTCACCGTGCTGGGAGCAGATCAGCAGCACGGTGTGGGACGAGCTGCGCGCCCCGAGATGGACGAGTTGCAGGGGGCGGCCCTGCTCTGTCGTACCGATGTGCTCGAGCGACATCCGGTCGCTGCCCCGGTCGACGGCGGCGAGAAAGCTCTGCTCCTCCGGCTGCGTGGTCCAGCGTTCGCCGTCGCTCGTCTCGAAGCCCGTCTGTGGCAGGGTGTGTGCAGCCTCGGCGGGGCCGGTGATCAGCGGTACGGCGAGTGCGGCGGCGACGCCCGTCAGGGCGACGGTGCGGACACGGGAAATCATCGGGTGCTGCCTCCCGGGATCGGGCGGATCTGACGCGGTTCCGCGACACCGCCGAAGCGGGAGTCGGCGGGAGCAGGGGCGGGTCCTGCGACGGCGCGGTCGAAGGCGGACGCCCCGCCGACGAGGGGCAGTTTCGCAGCGGTACCGGCGAGATCGAGGGAGAGGCGCGGCGTGGTGTCCGGCGGGTCGACGAGGTCCTTGTCGGTGCCGGCGACGATGAGTGCGAGCCGGTGGCCCGCCGGGACGACGTGGTCGCTCGCGTGCAGATCGATGGTGACCGTGTACGCCTGACCGGGAGTCAGCGCATCGGGCTCGTAGCCGCCCAGGTCGGCCCAGCCGCGGCTGAACACGGTGTGGCCGACGTCGATGGTGCGCGCCTTCGTCTCCTTGAAGCAGGAGCTGTCGCCGGTGGTGCTCGCGCCCCAGCAGGTGCGCTCCGCAAGGGTGGTGATGCCTTCGCCGGAGGCGGCGTAGTCCCGAATGGTGTCGGGTCCCAGATCGACCAGCACAGCCGAAAGGTGGGCGCTGGTGGTGGAGGGGGTGGCGGTGACGGTCACCCGCGAGGAGCCGGACAGCCGCAGGTCGCGGCCGAGCGGGCGGGTGATGAACCCGGCCTTGGCGGGCGTCGCCGTGTCGACCGCCGCGGCCCAGTCGGTCTCGTCGAGGCGGGGATCGTCGGTGAACGTCTCGGTCGCCCCCGGCCGGGCCGGCTTCAACGACAGCGTGCCGACGCCGGGCGCCGCTCCCCCGGTCGGCCGCAGAACGGCGCCGGCGGTGCCACGGGGCGGCCAGACCCGGTCGGTCGACCATCGGTCCGGTGCCCGTTCGATGTCCGCCATGGGCTCGCGGTCGATGCCGTTGTCGTAGCCGAGGAGGTAGTGGTCGAACCAGCGGTGGAGGGTGCGCACCCACTCGGCACGCCGGAAGTCGAACGGATCGACGTGCCCGGTCTGGGAGAGCCACACCTTGCGCTCGACGCCGTTGTCCGCCAGGGCGTCCCACCACTGCCCGAAGTGCTTGGCGCGAACGTTGAGGTCCTGCATGCCGTGCACGGCGAAGACGCTGGCCCGCACGTTGCGGGCGTCGGGCACGTAGTCGCGCCCGGCCCACAGCGGGGTCAACTCGCCGCTGCGCGGGGCGCCGTCGACGAGCCGCTGCTGGACGGCCCGGCAGCGCTCGCGGGCCTCGGGGCTCTCGACGTAGTCGGACAGCCACTCGGGGCCGGAGTTGTACAGGGGCGCACCCTGGGCGAAGTAGTAGTCGTACCAGGAGGAGATGGCGCCGATCGGGACGATGGTCTCAAGGCCCCGTACACCGGTCGCGGCGACGCCGTTGGCGACGGTCCCGTCGTAGCTCTTGCCGATCATCCCGGTGGCGCCGGTGGACCAGCGTGCGCTCGCCCGCTCCCCGCCGGTGCGGCTGGTGTAGGCGCGGGCGCGACCGTTCAGCCAGTCCACGACGGCCTTCGCGGACTGGACGTCGGAGCGGCCGCCGACATCGACGCAGCCGTCGGACCGGTTGGTTCCGGCCAGGTCGACTGCGACGAAGGCGTAGCCGCGGGGCACGAAGTAGTTGTCGTAGTACAGCGGGAACTGCACGGGGTCGCCGTCGGCGTCGTACGTCTTGCGCTGGCTCTCGTTCCCACGCCCGCAGCAGGCGTAGTAGGGGCTGGCGTCCATGATGACGGGCACCTTCCGGCCTCGCTGCGCCGCCTCGCGCGGGCGGACGACATCGACGGCGACGCGGTCCGTCCTGCCGTCGCCGTCGCCGTCGAGCCGGGTGTCGACCCAGACGGACTCGCGGATCGCGTCGTCGTACGAGTACACCGGCCTGCTCTCCCGGGCCGGTGTCGCGCCTTGCGCGCCGGTGGGCGCGAGCGTCAGGGCGACGAGGGCGGCCGAAGCCGCCGCCACCAGCGATCTGCACGTCAAGCGGGTTCCCCGCGCACGTTTCCGCATGGGCGGGAAGGTACTCCCGTCAACTCCCGTGCGACAGAGGGCAATCAGCACACCAAAGCGACCGAAGGGACAGCGGGCATCATGTCGGGCCGATGGCGGTCATGTGAAAGGCCGAGGTTCGCTCCTGACCGGAGGGCGGGGACCTGTCTAGGGTCCAAGAGATCGACCGTTCTTACGACTTGGAGCATCCGTGCACCGCAGACTGATCGTCCCGAGCGCGCTGGCGGCCACCTTTGTGCTGGCGATCCCGGCATCGGCCGCAAACTCCTCCGCAGGCGCCCCCGGCATCGGCGACCCCTACTATCCGGCCGCCGGGAACGGCGGGTACGACGTGTCGCACTACGACCTGAGGCTCAAGTACCAGCCGAAGACGGACCTGCTGGAGGGGACGGCGACCATCCTCGCCACCACCACACAGGATCTGAGCCGTTTCAACCTCGATTTCGGCCTCGGTGTCAGCGAGGTGAGGGTCGGCGGCAAGAAGGCCGCCTTCACGAAGGAGGGCGCCCAGGAGCTGGTCGTCACCCCGGCCGCACCGCTCGCCAAGGGCCGGTCCGTCTCGGTGGTGGTGCGGTACGCCGGGAAGCCCTCCGAGCTGAAGATCGGCGGCTGGACCGCCTGGCACCGCACGCCGGACGGCGGGGTGGCCGCCCAGGAGCCGGACTCGGCCGTCTGGTGGTTCCCGAGCAACGACCATCCGCTGGACAAGGCGACGTACGACGTGTCGGTGTCGGTGCCGGACGGCTCGCAGGCGATCAGCAACGGTGTGCTGGTCTCCCAGAGCTCCAAGCTGGGCTGGACGCGCTTCAACTGGCGCTCGAACAGGCCGCAGGCGACCTATCTGGCCACGCTCGCGGTCGGGAAGTTCGACATCACCACGGACACGACGGCCGACGGGCTGCCGGTCCTGAACGCGTACAGCAAGGATCTCGGTGACAACGCGGGCGCGGCGCGGGCCAGCATCGAGCGGACCGGCGAGGTCGCCGAGTGGCTGACCGAGGTCTTCGGGCCGTACCCGTTCAACGCCCTGGGCGGCTACGTGCCGAACGTGACCAGTGGCTACGCCCTGGAGACGCAGACCCGGCCGTTCTACAGTCCGCGGCAGTTCGCGAACGGCGCCAACGTGTCCGTGGTCGTGCACGAGCTGGCCCACCAGTGGTACGGCGACAGCGTGTCAGTGAAGGGCTGGAAGGACATCTGGGTCAACGAGGGCTTCGCCCGGTACAGCCAGTGGCTCTGGTCGGAGAAGGAGGGCGAGGGCACCGCGCAGGAGCTGGCGGACCACGTCTACGCACAGCACCCGGCCGACGACGAGTTCTGGAGGGTCAGGCCCGGTGACCCGGGTCCGGAGAACCAGTTCCACCTGGCCGTCTACGACCGCGGCGCGCTGGCGCTCCAGGCGCTGCGGAACGAGATCGGCGACGAGGACTTCTTCGCGATCCTCAAGGGCTGGCCGGCCGAGCGCGCGTACGGCAACGCCGCGGTGGGCGACTTCGTGGCGTACGCGGAGCGCATCTCGGGCAAGCCGCTCGCCGGGCTCTTCGACACCTGGCTGTACGAGGCGTCGAAGCCGGGTGCTTTGGCTGCGGCCAAGGCGAGCGTCGCGCGGTCAGCGGCCGGAGAGGCGCCGCAGCCGAAGTCGTGGAAGCACATCGCCGCGACGAACACGATCCACGAGCACGGTCACGCGCACGGGCGATAGGGCGCACACCTCGGCAGTGTACGACCGTACGCTTCATGGTGTACGGTCGTACACATGGCTGACTACTTCGCCGGTGACCCGCGCACCAACCGCGAGCGCATGCTCTCGGGCGACCTCTACATCGCCGACGATCCGGACATCGCCCGCGAGGCGCAGCGCGCTGTCCGGCTGGCCGCCGAGTACCTGGCCGCATACGCGCAGGACGCGGACGCCGCCCGGCCCGTCGTCGCGGAGCTGATCGGTGAACTCGGTGCGGGCGCCCACATCAAGCCGCCGTTGTTCGTCGACTACGGAACCCAGATCTCCATCGGAGCCGGGACGTTCGTCAACTACAACCTCACAGCCCTGGACGTCGCGCCGATCACGATCGGCAAGGACTGCCAGATCGGCCCGAACGTACAGTTGCTCACCCCGACGCACCCCCTCGAGCCGCAGCCGCGCCGCGACAAGCTCGAGGCGGCCCGGCCGATCACGATCGGCGACAACGTGTGGCTCGGCGGCGGGGTGATCGTCCTGCCGGGCGTCTCCATCGGCGACAACAGCGTCGTCGGCGCGGGCGCCGTCGTCACCAAGGACATCCCGGCGAACGTCGTCGCGGTGGGCAACCCGGCCCGCGTGGTCCGCTCGCTCGGCCCCGTCGACGAGAGGGACCGGCTCGACGCCGCCGGCCCGGCCGGCCCTGTCGAGGCATGAGGCGATGGCGACCGGACGCGTGGATCCCGAGCGACGGGAACGCATCATCGCGGCAGCCCTGGACCTGATTGCGGAGGAGGGCGTCGCGGGCACGTCGCACCGCAAGGTGGCCGCCCGTGCCGGCGTCCCTCTCGGTTCGATGACGTATCACTTCCAGGGCATGGACGAGCTGCTGCGCGAGGCGTTCACCAGCTTCTCCGCCACCATGGTGGCCCTGTTCGATTCCCGCCTCGGGGCCGCCGGCTCGGCGGACGAGGCACGGGAGGCCGTCGCCGATCTGATCCATCACCTCTCCGGAGGCGACGAGCGGCAGCTGGTGCTCACACACGAGCTGTACACGCTGGCCGCACGTCAGCCGGCCTTTCGCGAGCTGACCCGGGAGTGGATGCGCAGCAGCCGGAGGGCGCTCGAGCGGCACTTCGACCCGTCGACGGCACGTCAGCTCGACGCGCTCGTCGAAGGACTGTCGATGCACCGCGCCCTGGACACCGAGCCGCACGACCGCGCGCTGACCGTCGACGCCATCGCCCGCATCACCGCGGCTGGGCGACAGGCCGCCTCCTGAAAGCCGCCCGGCCGGCGCCCTACCTGACGAGGGCGTCGGCCGGGCTCACACCGGGGCCCGCCCGGGCGTCGTGTGGGAGCGCTCTCAACCGCACGCGCAGGGCGGATATCCTGTCGGAGACAGGTCACGCCGCCGACCGGCTCACCGAGCACGGGAGCAGACGAGGAGCGCCCGCCTTGCCCGAGCAGACCACGGGGTCCCGCCCCACCCTGGAAGCCGTCGCGGCGCGCGCGGGCGTGTCCCGGGCCACGGCCTCCCGGGTCGTCAACGGCGGCGCGGGCGTGCGTGCGCCGCTGGTCGACAAGGTGCGCCAGGCGGTCGAGGAACTCGGCTACGTGCCGAACCACGCGGCACGCACTCTGGTCACCCGGCGCAACGGCGCGGTCGCCGTGATCATCGCCGAGCCCGAGTTCCGGATCTTCTCCGACCCGTTCTTCGAGCAGCAGGTCCGCGGGATCAGCCGTGAGCTGACGGCGCACGACTCCCAGCTGGTGCTGCTGTGGGTGGAGGGCCCCGGTGACCACGACCGGATCGCGCGCTATCTGGGCGGCGGCCATGTCGACGGCGCGCTCGCCTTCTCGCTGCACAACGACGACGAGCTTCCCGCGCTGATCGGCCGCACCAAGATACCCATGGTCTTCGGCGGACGTCCCGCCTCCGGCTCGGACCTCGCCGTCCCTTACGTCGACTGCGACAACCGCGGCGGTGCCCGCGAGGCCGTGCGCCATCTGGTGTCGCTGGGCCGCAAGAACATCGCTCACATCGCCGGGCCCCGCGACCAGACCTCCGCGCTGGACCGGATCGACGGCTACCACGACGTCCTGGTGGACGCCGACCCCGGCCTGTTCTGCCAGGGCGACTTCACGGCACAGAGCGGGGCGCGGGCCATGGCGGATCTGCTGGACCGCCGCCCGGACGTCGACGGCGTCTTCGTCTCCAACGACCTGATGGCCTCGGGTGCACTGCGCACCCTGCGCGAGCGCGGTCTGCGGGTGCCACAGGACGTGGCGCTGGTCGGCTTCGACGACATGGCCTCCGTCGTGGACACGACGGAGCCGGCGCTGACCACGGTGCGCCAGGACATCGAGGGCATGGGCCGGCTGATGGTCCGGCTGTTGATGAGGCTGCTGAACGAGTCCGGGGGCGACGCCCCGGCGTCCGTGATCACTCCGACCACACTGGTACGGCGGGCATCGGCCTGACCGCCGACGCCCGCCGTCTCCTGCGGGGGTGCGGGGGTCAGCCGAAGGGGATCACCAGTACCGACGTGCCGGTGCCGGTCGCGACCTTCGCGGTGCCGTTGCCGATCGCGCTCCACACCTCGAGGCGCACGGTGCCGCCGGAGAGGTTGCCGAGCGTGCCGGTGGAGGCCTTGAGGCCGCGGGACTGCGCGTACTCCTCCCAGCCGGGGACCGGGTCGGTCGCGAAGTAGTGGTAGGTCTCCGTCCGTTCGAAGGTGCCGTCTCCGGTGAGGTCGTAGCTGATGCGGGCCTGCTGGCCGAGTCCGACCGTGGTGCCCGCGTCCAACTGGAGGCGGAAGGCGGTGGCGGCGCCCGGGGTGAGGGTGCCGTTGACGCCCTTCACCTCGTAGACGAGCGGCTGGTGCGGGGTGCCGTCGTGGTTGGCGCCTCCGGCCGAGGCGATGGTGTCGCTGCCCGCTGTGCCGCCGGTCGCCGTGGTGAGGACTCCCCCGGTGCGCAGCTGGAAGGTGTTGCCGGTGGGCGGGTCGGGGTCGGGGTCCGGGTCGCTGCCCGTCCCGGTGCCCGTCGCGGTCGAGCGAGCGGGCACGGACAGCGTCTTGCCGTCGGAGAAGGTCACCGTGCGGGCGGTGGAGCCGTGGTTGTGCGCGGCGTACGTCCGTACGGTGCCCTTGGTGAAGACGGCGGAGGTGGGGATGTCTCCCGTCACCGTGGCGTCGGGGGCTCCCAGCGTGTCGAGGGTGCTGATCCAGTGGTAGGTGTGCGCCTTGGACTCGCCCTGTTCGGGCGTGTAAGCGGCGTGGCCCGCGTCCCACTTGGACTTGGCCGCGGCCGGGTCGGCCAACGACTGGAACTCCCAGAGGATGTCGCGCCATTCGACGGCCGGGCCGCCGTTCTCGCGCTCCATCTCGGCGATGTTGCGCCGGATCGCGGCCTTCTCGCCGCCGAGGTGCAATGACCCGCCGGTCACGGGGAGGACGTTGATGCCGTGGATCTCCTCGGGGTTGGCGGTCCACCATGTGGCGTAGGCGGCGCCGCTGCCCCAGACCATGCCTGCCGTGTCGCGGCCGAAGGAGCCCGGGAAGACCTGTTCGTCGGCGTCGAACCAGTACTGGGCGATCGACTCCGACTCGGTGGTCAGCAGATAGGCGCCGAGGTCGCGCAGCGAGGTGTCACCGGTGGCCGAGCCCCACAGCACCAGCGCGGCGCTGAGGTTGGTGGACTCGGACGACGACTCCTGGTTGTTGCCGGCGGCGAAGCCCTGGTGGCCGGAGGCCCAGCTGTGTCCCGCGTAGACGTCGAAGCCGCGCAGGAAGGGGAAGGCGGTGTCGGTCCGGGCGGCGTTGGCGGTGTCCCTGATCAGGGTCTTGACCATGCCGCCCCATGCGGAGTCGGCGGCCCACCCCTGGTCGTACTGGGCGACGATCGCCGCGGCGTAGACGTAGTAGCTGTAGTGGAAGTGGTGGTCGTTGAGCTCGGTGTCGCTGCCGTAGGAGGCCGGGTAGCCGGTGAGGGTCTTCCAGTCCTTGTCGTAGCTGAACTCGTTGGCCCCTCCCGCCGTGAACCACTCCTGGAGCTTGCCCTTGATCAGGCCGAGGAGCTTGTCGCGGACGCCGGTTTCGCCGATCTGCTCGGCGACGGGCACGAGCTGGGCGAGCCGGCCGAGGGCTTTGCCGGTCCAGTAGGTGTCGGTGGCCCCCGAGAACGGGTCGGAGGCGTTCGCGACCTCGTTCAGGTAGCCGCGCAGGCGGGCGGCGTCGACGCCGTTCGACTTGGGCAGCGCGGGCAGCACGGCCGAGGCCTTCTGGCTGGTGGAGAAGGAGGCCGACTCCCGGACCTTCATGGTGCCGCGCGGTGAGACGTAGGTGTGCGCGGTGAGCGCGTCGGCGGTGTTCAGCCACTGGTGGCGGTAGAGCGCCTGGAGCGTGCCGCGCTCGCTGCCCTCCCTGGCCTCGGTGGTGAGGGTGTAGGTGGCCTTGACCGTGCCGCCGGTGTAGCTCCAGTCGGCCCTGGAGCCGGTCACGAAGCTGAAGGCGTACTTCTTGTACGTCTCGAGGGCGCCGGCGGAGGGCAGAACGGCGACGGAGAAGTAGTCCTTGGAGCCGAGTCCGGCGCTGATGGTGGAGCCGGCCACGTTCCAATCGCTGCCGGTCGGCGCGAAGAGGGCGTAGTGGTGGCCCGCGACGGTGATGCCGAGGACATTGCCCTGATCGGCGAAGACGGCGGGGGCGCCGGCCGTGGTGATCTGCGCGTTTCCGCCCGAGCCCTTGGCGTACACGAACGGCAGGCCGTGGCCGATGGTGGTACGCAGGGTGCGGGTGCCGTCGGACCAGTACGGGGTGACGGTCCAGTCGGACCAGTCGTCGGCCTTGGTGTCCGGGGAGTTGAGACCCGTGAGGCCGATGGTGAGGTCGCGCTTGTGGGCGAACTCGTACTGGCGGCCGTCGCCGACGATCGCCGGGGTGGTCGGATAGCCCACGTCCAGCCCGCCGGCCGTGGCCTGGTAGGTGAGGGGATGGCCGTACATCGGAGTCGAGTACGGGTTGTCGCCGTAGCGCTGGAAGGCGAGGGAGGACCACCAGTCGTTGGTGGGCACCGGGCGGTTCCTGGCCGCCGGGGTGACCTTGGGGGTGACCGGTGCGCCCGTGTTGGTCGTCGGGCCGGACGTGCCGGCGGGGCGGGTGTCGGAGTAGCTGCCGGAGCCTACGGGGACGGTGGCGGCGGCCGCCGGGGCGGCGGCCGGTCCCAGGCCGACAGCGGCCAGGGCTGAGGCGAGGACCAGCGCTGCGGCTGGTCTGTTGCGGGGGGCTGGCATGAACAGCACCTCAAGTCATCACTGGATGGGTGGCCGAGAGCGCTCTCAGATGGCCGAAACGTAAAACTCCTGAAACACAAGTGTCAATAGATGGAACACAGGCGGCAGTTGGGCCCGAGTCCAACCCGTTATGCCTTCGAGTCTTGACGGGGTGAGCGCTCGCGGGGCACGCTCCAACCGCATATCTGAGAGCGCTCTCAACGCTCTCGCTCCATCCCGAAGCCAAGGAGGCTTCCCATGCCCATAGCCAGAGCCGCCAAGAGGGCCGCCGTCCGCCTGGGTGCGGTCGCGCTCGCCGGGGCACTGCTCGCCGCCTGCGGATCCGGTTCGTCGGACACCGCCTCCGACGGCGAGGGCGGGAAGATCACGCTCACCGTCGACCTGTTCGGATCCTTCGGCTACAAGGAGGCCGGCCTCTACGCGGAGTACGAGAAGCTGCACCCGAACGTCACGATCAAGCAGACCGACACCGAGGACGAGGCCGACTACTGGAAGTCGCTCCAGACCCGGCTGGCCGGCGGCGGCGGTCTCGCGGACGTCCAGGGCATCGAGGTCGGCCGGATCGCGTCGGTCACCCAGCAGCAGGCCGACAAGTTCGAGGACCTGAAGAAGTACGGCGCCGACAAGCTGAAGAACCAGTTCGCCGACTTCAAGTGGGCTGCCGCCACCGCCAAGGACGGCTCGGTCCTCGGTCTCGGCACCGACGTCGGCCCCGAGGCCATGTGCTACCGCACCGACCTGTTCAAGCAGGCGGGCCTGCCGACCGACCGCGAGGAGCTCGCGAAGAAGTGGTCGACCTGGGACGGCTATCTCGAGCTGGGCGAGCAGTACAAGGCCAAGGCACCCGCGAAGAGCGCGTGGCTGGACAGCGTCGGCAGCCTCTTCTCCATCATGATCGGCCAGGAGGAGGAGCGTTACTACGACGCCTCCGGGAAGCTGATCTGGGAGACCAACCCGGCGCTGAAGACGGCATGGGACACCTCCGTCGAGGCGGCGGAGGCCGGTCTGAGCGCCAAGCTCGACCAGTGGTCGCCGCAGTGGAACCAGGCGTTCGCCGCCGGCTCCTTCGCCACCATCCCCTGCCCCGCCTGGATGCTGGGCTACATCAAGGGCCAGGCCGGTGACGGCGGCCAGGGCAAGTGGGACATCGCCAAGCTGCCCGGCGGCGCCGGCAACTGGGGCGGTTCGTACCTCTCGATCCCGCGCGCGGCCAAGCACAAGAAGGAGGCGTACCAGCTGATCGAATGGCTCACCGCCCCCGAACAGCAGGCCAAGCTCTTCCAGAAGCAGGGGAACTTCCCGTCCTCCACCGGTGCGATCGAGAAGGTCGCGGACGCCACCGACCCGTACTTCTCCGGAGCGCCGATCGGCCAGATCTTCGGTGACGCGGCCAAGGCGGCGCCGGTGCAGGTCCTCGGCGTGCACGACCAGAACGTCAACCAGCAGATCACCAACGCGCTGAGCGAGGTCGAGCGCAAGGGCGCCTCGTCCGAGAAGGCGTGGGCGAACGCGAAGAAGGGCGTCGACAACACCATCGGCTGACATCCGCCGACGCATCTCCTTCGGGCCGGCCCCTTTGTCCACCCCCCGCACGGGACCGGCCCGAAGGCTCCCGCACCCCGTACCGACTCCCCGAAGGGCCGCATCGTGACCCTCACCGCCCCAGCGAAGGCGGTCTCGCCACCCCGGCCGCCGGCCGTGCGGCGCGCCTGGCGCAAGCTCTCGCCGTACGCCTACATCGCCCCGTTCTTCACGCTGTTCGCCGCCTTCGGGCTCTTCCCGCTGATCTACACGGCGTTCGTCTCGCTCTACCGGGTCGAGCTGCAGACCCCGGGCGACATGGAGTGGCGGGGGCTCGGCAACTACACCGCGCTGCTGGAGGACGAGTTCTTCTGGACCGCGCTGCGCAACACGTTCACCATCGGGGTGCTGTCCACCGTGCCGCAGCTGGTGATGGCACTGGGGCTGGCACACCTGCTCAACTACCGCCTGCGCGGCCGCACGTTCCTGCGCACCGCGATGCTGCTGCCGTACGCCACGTCCGTCGCGGCCGCCACGCTCGTCTTCGCCCAGCTCTTCGGCCGCGACTTCGGACTCATCAACTACCTTCTCGGGCTGATCGGTTTCGGCCCGGTGGACTGGCAGACCGGAACCGTCGCATCCCAGATCGCCGTGTCGACCATCGTCATCTGGCGCTGGACCGGCTACAACGCGCTGATCTATCTGGCCGGAATGCAGTCCATCCCGAGCGAGCTGTACGAGGCGGCGGAGATGGACGGCGCCTCCCGGTGGCGGCAGTTCTTCCATGTGACGCTGCCCGGCCTGCGCCCCACGATCCTGTTCACCGTGGTCGTGTCCACGATCGGTGCCACCCAGCTCTTCGGTGAGCCGCTGCTGTTCGAGGGCTCCATCTCCGGCGGCATTTCGCACCAGTACCAGACGCTCGGGCTCTACATGTACGAGCAGGGCTGGGGCTTCTTCCACCTGGGGCGTGCCGCCGCCATCGCCTGGGTGATGTTCCTGCTGATCCTGGTGCTGGTCGGGGTCAACGCCCTGATCGCGCGCCGCCGTTCCCGCAAGGAGGCCGGGCGATGACCGCGCTCGCCGCACCGCCGACGAAGCAGCAGCCGGCCACCGCGGAACGGCCCGCGCGACAACGCCGTCGCGGGCGGTCCGGTGCCGGCCGCACCATGAAGGGCGGCAAGGCCGCCTACGCCATCCTGATCGTCGCCGTGCTCGTCTCCGCGTTCCCGTTCTACTGGACGATCGTCGCGGCCAGCCGTTCCAACGCCGAACTGGCGAAGGTGCCGCCGACGCTGCTGCCGGGCCGCAACCTGATCCGCAACTTCGAGGCGGTGGTGGAGGAGGCGGACATCGGCAAGGCGCTGATCAACTCCTTCATCGTCTCCGGGTCCATCACCGTCGGCACCGTCCTGTGCTGCACGCTCGCCGGTTTCGCGTTCGCCAAACTGCGCTTCCGCGGCCGCGGCGCGCTGCTGGCGGTCACGGTCGGCACGATGATGATCCCGCCGCAGCTCGGCGTCATCCCGCTCTTCATGCTGATCGCCGAACTGCAGTGGGTGAACCAGCTGCAGGCCGTGATCCTGCCCGGGCTCGTCTCCGCGTTCGGCGTCTTCTTCATGCGCCAGTACCTGGTGCAGTCGCTGCCCGACGAGCTGATCGAGGCCGCCCGCGTCGACGGCGCCTCCACCGCGCGGATCTTCTGGTCGATCGTGGTGCCCATCGCCCGGCCCGGGATGGCCGTGCTCGGCATGCTCACCTTCATGGCCGCCTGGAACGACTTCTTCTGGCCGATCGTCGCGCTCTCCTCGCAGGAGCCGACCGTCCAGGTGGCGCTGCGCCAGCTCGGCGGCGGTTACGTCCACGACCAGTCCGTGATCATGGCGGGCACTCTGCTGGGCACGCTCCCGGTGCTGCTGGTCTTCGGCCTGCTCGGCCGGCAGATCGTCGGCGGCATCATGCAGGGCGCGGTCAAGGGCTAGGGCCTCTCGTTTGGATCATGCCGGGCTCGCGGGGGCTGGCACCGCTCCCCCACAGCCTTCGGCGTGGGAGGTGCCCCCACGCCGCGTTGTCGTCAGTCGGCATGGCTCCGCCATGCCTCCCTCCTCCGCC
>NZ_JBEXRZ010000128.1:0-20485 GCF_040613325.1 Streptomyces sp. NPDC006283
GGAGCGTGCACGGTGACGATGTCGGCGCGTGCGCAGAGGTCGTCGGCGGCCGGGGCGGGCCCGGGCCGCGGACAGCGGCGCAGGCACTGCGGGTCAGGGCGTCCAGACGCCGGTGGTGGCGGTTTCGCGGGCGAAGTCGGTGAAGTCGCGCGGGGCGCGGCCGAGGACCTCGCGGACGCCGTCGACGAGGTGGGCGTTGCGGCCGTCGAGGAAGACGGCGAAGACGTCGGCGTAGGTCTGGTCCTGGCCGGCGTCCTTCAGGATGGTGCGGTACTCGTCGACGGTGACGGGGCGGTAGGTGATGGTGCGGCCGGTGGCCTTGGAGAGTTCGTCGGCGACGTCGGCGAAGCTGAGCAGGCGGGGGCCGGAGAGTTCGTAGGTGCGGCCGGTGTGGGCGGGGTCGGTCAGGGCGGTGACGGCGACGTCGGCCACGTCGTCGGCGTCGACGAAGGGGGCGAGTGTGTCGGCGGCGGGGACGGCGAGGCAGCCGGCGAGGACCGGCGGGAGGAAGAAGCACTCGGAGAAGTTCTGGTTGAACCAGTTGGAGCGCACCACGGTCCAGTCGGCGCCGGATGCCTTGAGCTGGTCCTCCGCGGCGCGGGCGCCTTCCTCGCCGATGCCGGACAGCAGCACGATGCGGCGGGCGCCGGCGGCGACGGCGGTGCGGCAGAAGGCGCCGACGGTGTCGGCGGCGCCGGGGAAGGCGAGGTCGGGGTAGTAGCTGAGGTAGACGGAGCCGGTGCCTTCGAGGGCGGCGTCCCAGGTGGCGGAGTCGTTCCAGTCGAAGGGCGGTGTGCCGGAGCGGGAGCCTGTGCGGGCGCTCCGGCCGCGTAAGCGGAGCCGTTCGGCGACGCGGCGTCCTGTCTTGCCGGTGCCGCCGGTGACGAGCGTCGGGCGGGGGTCGGTGTGCTGTGTGGGTGTCATGACATCAGTCAAACCGAGTGGTTCAACGGGGCGCCAGGGCCCTCGAGTTGGAGTCGAGGGTTCCTGGCGGGACCGGCGGCGGGCCGGTCAGGTGGACGGGCAGGGCGTGGTAGCCGAAGGCGATGAACCCCTCGGTGGGGGTGAGCTGGTCGGCGGGGACGGCGAGGCGCAGCGCGGGGAACCTCTCGAAGAGGGCGGGCAGGGCGACGGCGGCTTCCATGCGGGCGAGCGGCGCGCCGGGGCAGAAGTGGACACCGTGTCCGAAAGCGAGGTGGTCGGCCTGTCCCCTGCCGGGGCGGCGGATGTCGAACCGGTCGGCGGTGGGACCGTGTTGGCCGGGGTCGCGGCCGGCTGCGGCGTAGGCGGTGAGGATGGCTTCGCCGCGGCGGATGGTGGGGCCGCCGGGCAGCGGGATGTCGTCGACGGCGTAGCGCAGGGGGACGTTGGCGACGCTGGGGGCCCAGCGCAGGGTTTCCTCGATGGCGTCGTGCCAGGGCACGGCGCCATCGAGGACGAGCCGGAGCTGGTCGGGGTGGGTGAGCAGGGCATGGACGGCGTTGCCGATGAGGTTGACGGTGGTCTCGTTGCCGGCGCCGATGACGAGGAGGAGGGTGTCGAGGAGTTCCTGTTCGCTCAGGGTCGATCCGTCGTCGTCGCGGGCGGCGACGAGGGCGCTGGTGAGGTCGTCGCCGGGGTGGTCGCGTTTGTCGGCGACGAGGGCGGCGAGGGCCGACTGGACGTCGTGGACGGTGTGTTCGGCCTCGTCGGGGGTGAGGGTGGTGTCCATGGCGCGGGCCATGAGGTGGGCGAGGCGGGGGCGGGAGGTCTCCGGGACGCCGAACAGGTCGCAGATGACCTGCATGGGCAGCGGGTGGGCGTAGGCGGCGCGCAGGTCGACGCTTTCGCCGGGTGCGGTGTTCTCGAGGGTGTCGAGGAGCCGGGCGGTGGCGTTGCGGATGCGGGGCAGCATGGCCTGGGTGCGGCGGCCGGTGAAGGCGGGGGCGACGAGTTTGCGCAGCCGCCGGTGTTCGGGGCCGTAGGCGGTGTCCATGTTGTGCACGCCGACCCAGGTGCGGATCCAGGTGTCGTGGTGTTCGCCGCGCTGCCAGGCGGGCCAGTGGCGGCGGGGGTCCTTGGAGACGCGGGGGTCGGTGAGCAGGGACTTGAGGAGCGCGTGGGTGTTGATGGACCAGGCCTGGATGCCGGCGGGGAGTTCGACGAGGACGGCGGGGCCGAGGGCGCGCAGGCGGGCTGCTTCGCCGTGCAGGTCGCGGCCGGCCGGGTCGAGGGTGAAGGCTCGCCGGGGGCAGGCCGGGGGTGTGGGCGGCTGGGGGGCGGGCTGGTGGCCCATGGGGCGCTCCTCGGGCTCGGGCTCGGGTTCGGGTTCATGCCGGGCCGGTTGCGGTGTCGATGCGGGCGAGGCCGCGGGCGTGGCGGCGGGCTCGCCCGCGGGAGACGGCGAGCGGGTCGAAGTCGTCGCCGCGGTGCGGGAGCAGGGACGGGTCGGCGAGGACCGTGCCGCGGGTGACCTCGGGGATGAGGCGGCGGCCGAGGATCTGCGAGGCGCACATCATGGCGCCGGTGGCGACGCCTTCGATGCCGGAGCCGTAGCAGGTGCTGGTGCCGACCACGTGGAGGCCTTCGACGGCGGTGGCGGTGTCGGGGCGCTCGCCGGTCGCTCCCCAGCGGGCCAGGCCGTAGGGGGTGCCGGCGCGGGAGTGGATGTAGCGCTCGTGGGTGAGGGGGGTGGCCGCCTCGAGGTGGGTGATGTGGCCGCGGAAGGGACCGAGTGCTTCCTCCGCGGCGTTCAGCATCGCCTCGGTGAGCTGCTGTTTGCGCTGCCGGTACAGGGGGCTGCGGCGGTAGCGGCCGCCGTCGGCGGGGCTCGCTTCGGCTCCCCAGTAGGCGTGGTCGGGCGGTACGAGGGTCATGACCTGGAAGTTGCTGTGGCCTTCCGGGGCGATGTTGCGGGCGCCGGGGTCCTTGAGGGAGGAGAAGGACACGAACAAGAACGGCACCGGGTCGATGCGGTGTTCGGCCAGTTGCCGGAAGCCGTCGTCGATGTCGGTGTGCCGGTACCACCACAGGTTGGCGTTGGGGCGGTCGGCCAGGGTGGTGTCGAGGGCGACGTACAGCACGGCGAAGGGCAGCGACATGGTGGAGGTGCGGGTGCGTTCGGCGGTGTCGGCGTCGAAGTGCTCCTCGCCGACGAGGCGCTGGACGGTGCGCGTGTAGTCGGCGTTGGAGACGACCAGGGGCGCGGTGACGATGTGGCCGTCGGCGAGGGCGACGCCAGTGGCGCGGCCGGATGCGACGAGGATGCGTTCCACCCGGGTGCGGGTACGGACCTGGCCGCCGTGGGACTCGATGACCTCGACGAGGCCGGCGGGTAGCATCTGGCCGCCGCCCTTGGGGTAGTAGGCGCCGTGCAGGTAGTGGTTGATGATCGCCGCGTGGGTGGGCAGCGGGCACTGGTGGGGCGGCAGGCCGTAGGTGGGGGCGTGGGCGGCGAGGACGGTGCGGGCCTGCCGGGAGAGCGCGCAGTGGTCGAACAGGTCGGCCAGGGTGCGGTGTTCCCAGGCGGTGAAGGCGGGGCTGCGGGCGGCGAGCTGTTCACCGGTGAGATCCTCGTCGCTGAGCATTGCGGCGCGGCCCTCGGAGCCGACGGCCGAGCAGATCGCGGTGAAGGTGTCGATGCCGGAGGCATCGCCGGGTAACGCGTCGCGCAGGCGTTTGCGGTAGCCGTCCCAGCCCGCGGGCACGTCGAGGGTGAGGCCGGGGACGACGATGCGGTCGAATCCGTCCTGGTCCATGGGCAGGTAGGAGATGCGGTCCGCGAGGCCCAGGCCGCCGAAGACGGAGGGCAGCAGGCCGCCGGGGCCGCAGTCGCCGAGGTAGTGGATGCCCACGTCGAACTCGTAGCGGCGGCGGCGCCGGAAGACGTGGCTGTTGCCGCCGGCGACGTCGTGCTGCTCCAGCACGAGGACGCGCAGGCCGCTCACCGCGAGGTAGGCGGCGCAGACGAGGCCGCCGATGCCGGAGCCGACGACGACGGCATCCCATTCTTTGCGATTCGCCATGCTTCGAGGAAACCGGGCGGCTCGCAACAGGCGTGCAAGGCGCAGCCGGAGGGTGCCACTCCGGGGGGTGCTGCTCCGGGGCGGCGGGCCCCCTCCAGGCGCAGTTCGAGCATGGCGAGGTAGCTGCTGCGGTCGCCTTCCATGCGCTCGTGGACCTGGCGCAGCAGCCGGGCGACGAGGCGGTGGGTGGGCGGGGTGGTGAGAGTGTCGGCGAGCTCGACGGGGTCGGGGGTGAGGCGTTCGCGGGTGCGCTGCATGATCTGGCGCAGCAGCTGGGCCCGGTTGGCGAAGTAGTTGGAGCAGGTGCCGACGGGGACGCCTGCTTCGGCGTCGACGGCGCGCAGGGTCAGTCCGCGGGACCCTTCGCGGGCGAGGACTTCGATGGCCGCGTCGAGCAGGGCGGTGCGGCGCTGGGGGTTGTGTCGCATGGTCCTTCTCCGGCTGTTCTTTTCTCCGGACGGCACTGCTCGAGACGGCACTGCTCGGGACGCCACCGACCCCACGTCAGGTGAAGTACTGTGCCCGAAGCGTTCAGGAGCCTACCGGCCGGCGGCCGCGCGGGTGGCGGGGCCCGCGGGGGCGGCGCTCTCGGCGTCCACCAGTGCGAGGAACTCGTCCCAGTCGAAGACCCGTTCCGCCCGGTGGTCGGTGAGGGGCCCGTGGCACCACAGCACGGGACGCGGGTGGCCGGCGTCCATGAGCGCGTCGCAGTTGCCGGGCGAGTCGTCGAGGAAGACGTCGGTGAAGCGGCACGCCTTGTCGGCGGCGATCGTCAGCGAGTCGACGGGGAAGTCCCAGGCGGCCAGCCAGGCCGCCGTACGGCGCCAGGCCAGCGGCGCGGACACCCCGGTGATGGCGCGCGCGGTGATGTAGTGCAGACGGTGGCCGGCGCGGGCCAGTTCGCGGGCGGCCTCGAGCGCGCCGGGCAGCGGGGCGCCCTCGGTGAACACCACGTTCTCGTGCACGCCGCGCCCGCACAGGGCGAAGAACTCCTGCTCGCTCAGGCCCCACTGGTGGACGTACCAGTCCCATGACTCGGCCTTGGCCGAGCACGGGCGGCCCAGGGCGCCCTCGGCGTAGCGGGCGACGACGTCCACGAACGGGTAGAGCACCCCGTCGATGTCGAGACCGATGTCCAGTGTGCGGGTCACGGCAGTCCTCCTGACCTTGAACCGGCGTCGGGCGGCGGCCCGGGGACGGCGGCGCCCGGTCCGCATCGTGGGCCGGGGCCCGCAATGGCCGCGCAATGTCCGCGCAACGCTGGGCGGTGCGCGGTCGGGGTGGGGCGGCGCGGTGTGCGGGCGGGCTCCGGAAACCGGCCTTGCACCTGGCTTGCTCCCGGGGCGCTTTGCTGGCCCGTGGACGCCGGGACCGTTCCCCCACGCCGAAAGGGCCCTGCCTGTGACGCAGTACGAGCACGCCGAAGCCGCGCAAGCCGCCGATGTCGTCGTCGAAAGCTCCGGATCTGCCGGAGTCGCGGAAGCTGCCGAAGCCGTCGCCGTCGTCGGGATCGGCTGCCGGCTGCCGGGCGGGATCGACACCCCGGACGCGTACTGGACGTTCCTGCTGGAGGGCCGGGAGGCGGTCGGCGATCTGCCCGAGGGGCGCTGGGACGGCTACGCCGGCCGGCCCGGCGCCGGCCGCGCGCTGCGTTCGGCGCCGCGGCGCGGCGCGTTCCTCGCCGACGCGGCCGGTTTCGACGCCGCGTTCTTCGGCATCACGCCCCGCGAGGCCGAGCTGATGGACCCCCAGCAGCGGCTGACGCTGGAGGTGGGCTGGGAGGCGCTGGAGGACGCGGGCATCGCCCCGCACACGCTGGCCGGCTCGGACGCGGGCGTGTTCATGGGCGCCGGAAGCGACGACTACGGGCGTCAGATGCTCGAGGACCTGCCGGCGATCGAGGCCTGGTCGGGGATCGGCGCGTCGCTGTGCGCGATCGCCAACCGCCTCTCGTACGTGCTGGATCTGCGCGGCCCCAGTCTCGTCGTCGACACCGCCTGTTCGTCCTCCCTCGCCGCCCTGCACCTGGCCTGTCAGAGTCTGCGGATGCGCGAGTGCACGCACGCGCTGGCCGGCGGTGTGCACCTGGTCGCGGCCCCGGGCCTGTCGCTGGTCCTCGACGCGGCGGGCGCCACCTCCCCGGACGGGCGTTCCAAGTCCTTCGACGCCGCGGCCGACGGCTACGGCCGCGGCGAGGGCGTCGGCGTCCTCGTCCTCAAGCGGCTCGAGGACGCCCTCGCGGACGGCGATGTCGTCCGGGCCGTCATCCGCGGCAGCGCGCTGGCCCAGGACGGCCGCACGAACGGGATCATGGCGCCCAGCGGCGCGGCGCAGGAGCAGGTGGTGCGTGCCGCGCTGCGCCAGGGCGGTGTCGAGGCGCGGTCGGTGTCGTTCGTGGAGGCGCACGGCACCGGCACCCGGGTGGGCGACCCGGTGGAGGTGAACGCGCTGGCGCGGGTGTTCGGCGCCGGCCGGCCCGAGGACCGGCCGTGCATGATCGGGTCGGCGAAGGCCAACATCGGGCATCTGGAGGCGGGGGCCGGGGTCGCCGGGGTCATCAAGGCCGTCCTTGCCCTGCAGCACGGGATCGTGCCGCCGACCGCGAACATCCAGGAGCTCAACCCCGACATCGACTGGGCCGCCTCGGGGCTGTCGGTGCCCACGCTGCCGGTGCCCTGGCCGAAGGAGGACACGGTGCGGCGGGCGGGGGTGTCCGGCTTCGGCTACGGCGGCACCGTCGGCCACGTCGTACTGGAGCAGGCCCCCGTACCGGCCGCCGGGCAGGACGGGGCGTGTGCCGCTCAGGCTGCCGGGCAGGCCGGACGGCAGGCGTCGGACGGGGGCGAGCCGGGCGGCGTGCCGTGGTTGTTCGCGCTGTCCGGCGCGTCCGGCGACGACGTGTGCGCGCAGGCGGCCTCGCTCGCCGGCTGGCTGCGCGGCCCCGGCGCGCACGTGCCCCTGGACGGCGTCGCGCATACGCTGCTGGCCCGCCGCAGCCACGCCGCGCACCGGGCCACCGCCGTCGCCGAGGACCACGGCGCTCTCGCCGCGGCTCTGGAGGTGATCGCCGAGGGCGGCGCCGCTCCCGCCGTCTCGAGGGGGCGGGTGCTTCCCGGCGGCGGGGGCGGCGCCGTGTGGGTGTTCTCCGGGCACGGCTCGCAGTGGGCGGGCATGGGACGCGAACTGCTGCTCACCGACCCGGCGTTCGCGTCCGCCGTCGACCTGGTCGAGCCCGTCTTCGCCGAGGAGCTGGGCGTCTCACCGCGCCGGGTGCTGCTCGAGGGGACGCTCGGCGGCACCGATCTCGTCCAGCCGATGATCTTCGTGGTGCAGGTCGGCCTCGACGCCGTGCTGCGGGCCAGGGGCCTTGCGCCGGCGGCCGTCGTGGGCCACTCGGTCGGCGAGATCGCCGCCGCCGTCAGCGCCGGGGTGCTCGGCGTGACGGACGCCGCCCGGCTGATCTGCCGCCGCTCGGTCCTGCTGCGGCGCGCGATGGGCCGTGGTGCGATGGCCATGGTGGGCGCCGGTTTCGCCGAGGTGCAGGAGCGCCTCGCGGGCCGCCCCGATGTCGTCGCCGCGATCGCCGCCTCCCCCGCCTCCACCGTCGTCTCCGGCACACCCGAGGCCGTGGAGTCGCTGTGCGCCGCTTTCGAGGCCGAGGAGGTGATGGTGCGGCGGGTCGCCTCCGACGTCGCCTTCCACAGCCCGCAGATGGATTCGCTGCTGGGCGAACTGGCCGCAGCGGCCCGTTCGTTGCGGGTCCGTACGCCCCGGGTGCCGCTGTACTCGACCGCCTTGGACGACCCGCGCTCCACCGCCGTGCGCGACGGCGCCTACTGGGCGGCCAACCTGCGCAACCCCGTCCGGCTGGAGGCGGCGGTACGGGCGGCGGCCGACGACGGCCACCGGGTCTTCGTCGAACTGTCCGGCCACCCCGTCGTCGCCCACTCGATCGGCGAGACGCTGGAGGCGGCCGGCCACAACGACGTGCTCGTCACCGCCACCCTGCGCCGCGAGCGGCCGGAGCGCGCCACTCTCCTCGCCCATCTCGCAGCGTTGCACTGCCACGGCGCCGCCGAAGGCCTCGCGGCACCGGACGGGCTGCCGGCCGCGCTTCCCCGCCGCGCCTGGCAGCACGTCCCGTACTGGCGCAGCCCCTCCCCCCAGGGGCGGGTGGACGAGGAGCACGACACCGGCTCGGGCACCCTGCTGGGCGCGGAGGTGAGCCTGGCGGGCGCCGCCTCGCCGCGGCTGTGGCGCACCCGTCTCGACGCGGACTGCCGGCCCTATCCCGGTGCGCATCCCATCCACGGCGTCGAGGTCGTGCCCGCCGCCGTGCTGCTCAACACCTTCCTCGCCGCCGGGCGCACCGACGCTCTCGAGGACGTGGCGCTGAAGGTGCCCGTCACGGTCACCGGCGAGCTGGAGGTGCAGGTGGTGGAGCAGGCGGGCGGGATCAGTCTCGCCTCGCGCCGCGCCCCGGGCACCGGCGACGAGACGCAGACGCAGGCCCAGGCGTGGAGTACGCACACCACGGCCCGGCTCGCCCCCGCCTGCGCACAGGCCAAGGAGAAGGAGCAGGAGCAGGAGGAGGCCGTGGGGGTGCGGGAGATCCTGAGCCCCGGCGCCGTCACCGAGCGGCTGCACAAGGTCGGCGTCGGCGACGTCGGGTTCCCCTGGCAGATCACCGAACTGACCTCTGCGGACGGCCGGTTGACCGCCCGGCTGCGGCCCGCTCCCAGCGGCGCACACTCCCCCGGGCTCGCCCGCGCCTCGCTGCTGGACGCCGTGTTCTCCATTGCCCCGCTCGCCTTCGACGACGACGGCCGGCTGCGGATGCCGTCCGCCGTGCGCCGGGTCCGGCTGCCGCTGGAGCTGCCCGACGCCGTCACCGTGCACCTGCGCCCCGCTCCCGCGGCCGGCAGCCCGGACACCACCGACGCGGTGGTCCGCGGCGAGGACGGCCGGCTCCTGGGTGTCCTGGAAGGGCTCACGTTCGCCACTCTCGAGGGCGCGAGCGGCACCGGCGCCGGCCTGCCCCCGCAGCGCCTGACGCACACCATGACCTGGCCCGCGGCCCGACTGGCCGCCGAGGGACGGGCACGGTTGCGGACCGTCGCCCTGGTCGGCGACAACGCGCCCGGTGCCCTCGCCGACGAGGCGGCCCGCGCGCTCGGCGCGGCCGGTCTGCGCTGCCTGCGCGCGAAGGACACCGACGCGCTCGGCGCTCTGGTCGACGACCTCGGTCAGGGGGACGCGGTCCTGGTCCTGCCCGATGTGAGCGGCCCCCCGGCCGGTGCGGCCCGCCGCTCCGCCTGGCGGCTCGCCGCCACCGCCCAGCTGCTGCTGGCGCGCTGCGGATCGCTGCCGCCCCGGCTGTGGGCGCTGACCGAAGGCGCCTGGCAGGCCGGCGACGACGCCGTCGCGCAGAGCGCGATGCTCGGCCTGGTCCGCATCATCGCGGGCGAGCACCCCGAGCTGCACGCCCGCGCCGTCGACATCGACGCCGGCACCCCGCCCGAAGTGCTGTCCGGCCCGCTGGCCGAACTGCTGCGCGCCGCACCGGAGGCGGACGTCTACCGGGTGGGGGCGGGCGGAGTACGCGCCGCCCGTCTCACCCCGCTCGTGCCCGCGGCAACCGCCGGTGACGGCGGCGCGGGCGGGCCCGTCTGCCGGGCGGACGGCACCTATCTGATCACCGGCGGGTTCGGCGCGCTCGGTCTCGAGGTCGCCGCCTGGCTGGCCGGGCAAGGAGCGCGGCGCATCCTGCTCGCCGGCCGTACCGCCCTGCCGCCGCGCCGTTCGTGGCCCGCGCAGAGCGAGCCGGCCACCGTGCGGCGTATCGAAGCGGTGCGGCAGCTGGAGGCGCTCGGCGTGAGCGTGACGAGCGTGGCCGTCGACATCGCCGACGGGGCCGCCGCCCGGGCGGCGCTGGACACCGACGCGCTCGGTCTGCCACCCGTCCGCGGGATCGTGCACGCCGCCGGTGTGCTGGACGACCGGATGCTCGGCGACCTCGACGAGGCGTCGCTGGAGCGGGTGCTCGCGCCCAAGGCGGGCGGGGCGCTCGTGCTGGACGAGCTGTTCCCGCCCGGCAGCACCGACTTCTTCGTGCTGTTCTCCTCCGTCGGCTACCAGCTGGGGCTGACCGGGCAGTCGAGCTATGCGGCCGCCAACGCCTGCCTCGACGCCCTCGCCCGCCGCCGGCAGGCCGCCGGCGACACGGGCACGACCAGCTTCGCGTGGACGTCGTGGCGCGGTGCGGGAATGGCGGTCAGCGACTTCGTGGACGCCGAACTCGCCGACCGCGGCTGCGGCAGCGTCGATCCGGCCGACGCCCTGCGCGCCTGGGAGTACGCCGCCGGCTGCGGTGCCCAGCCCTATGTGGCCGTCCTGCCGGTCACCGGCGCCGCGTCCCTGCCCGTCCTCGGCGAGCTCGCCGCGCCCCAGGCGGGCCCCGCGGACGGGGCCGGTGAGGCGCCCGCGCTGCCCGAGGGGCTCGCGCCGGAGGAGCTGGGGCCGCTGCTGCTGGCCGAGGTCGGCCGGCTGATCGAGGCCGAACTCGGCCTGAGCGCCGAGCGGCTGGACGTGCACCGGCCGCTGACCGAGCTGGGGCTGGACTCGGTGATGACGCAGGTCCTGCGGCGCGGCCTGGAGCGGCGGCTGGGTCTCAAGCTGCCCGCCACGCTGGTGTGGAAGCACCCCACGGCGGCCGCCGTCGCCGCGTTCCTCGTCACGCAGCTGGTCCCCTCCCCCGTGTGACACCGCCCTACCCCCGTGTCCTGAGTCCTTGTTTCCGTGCCGTCCCGAAAGGACCGTTTCCATGCGCCACGACGACATCCATCTCGCCGCGACCGGTGCCTGGCACCCCAAGACGGTGCCGGTCGACGAGGCGATCGCCGACGGCCGCTACAGCCGCGAGTTCCAGCGCGCCACCGGACAGCAGCGGGTCGCCGTCGCCGACGACGACGCCGACTCGCAGCCCGCCATGGCGATACGCGCCGCCCGCACCGCGCTCGGCCGCTCGGGCATCGGCGCGGACCGGTTCGGTCTGCTGCTGCACGGTGTGGCCACCCACAACGGGCTGCCCGGCTGGAACGCCGCCTCCTACCTTCAGCACCATGTCCTCGACGGGCACGGGGTGTCCTTCGAGATCCACCAGCTGTCCAACTCGGCGGTCGGAGCGCTGGAGTTGGCGTGCACGCACCTGGCGGCAGGTCCGGCCGGCCGGGCCGCGATGATCACCGCGGCGGACCGGTTCGGCGACCGGGCCTGGGACCGGTGGCGCTCCGCGCCGCCCGTCTTCGTCTTCGGCGACGGCGCGAGTGCCGCCGTGGTGGCGCGCGGGAGCGGCTTCGCCCGCGTCTCGGCGACCGTGTCCGTCGCCGACACCGGCCTGGAGGGCATGCAGCGCGGTGCGATGCCGTTCTCCGCCGACCCGGCACAGGGTTATCCGATCGGCTTCTTCGACCGGGTGATGGAGTTCTCCGACACCCTCGCCGGCGGGCTGGACGAGGCCAAGCGGCGCATGGCGGACCTGATGCACCGCGCGGGCGCCGCCGCCCTGGCCGAAGCCGGCATCACCGCCGCCGACGTGCGCTGGGTCGCCGGTCCGGCGCTCGGCCGCGAGGCCCTGTACGAGCAGTGCCTGGACCCGCTGGGCATCGACATCGACCGCTCGACGTGGCCCTTCGCCCGCCGTGTCGGGCACGTCGGCTGCACGGACCAGTTCGCCGCCCTCGACGACCTGATCACCTCCGGGGCGGTCGAAGCGGGCGACAGGGTCCTGATCGCCGGTCTCGGCGGCGGCTACAACTGCACCGTCGCCGTACTGGAATTCACCGAAACACCCGGGGCGGACCGATGTCGCTGACCCCGGCCGCGGTGTGCGTCCCTGCGCATGTGCGCCGCTATCTGGAGCCGGGCCGCTACGTGGACAGCGCCCACCCGGCCGTGCGGGAGGCGGCGGCCCGTATCGCGCCCGGCGCGCACGGCGGCGACAAGGCCCGCGCCCTGTACGAGCAGGTGCGTGACACGGTCGGCTACTGCAGCATCCCGCCGGGCCGGGCGATCTCCATGGGCGCCTACCTGCGCGACGTGGAGACCTACCGGGCCAGCAGTGTGCTGGCCGAGGGGCACGGCTTCTGCGTGAGCAAGGCGTCGCTGCTCACCGCGCTCGCGCGGGCGTCGCACATCCCGGCCCGGGTGGCGTTCGCCGACGTCGTCAACCACCACCACACCGGGCGGCGGCTGCGCGCGGCCACCGGCACCGACGTGTTCGCCTGGCACGGTTACAGCGAACTGTGGCTGAACGGCCGCTGGGTGAAGGCGACGCCGATGTTCCACCGGGAGCTGTGCGACCGGCTGGGCGTGGCGCCCACCGTCTTCGACGGCAGGACGGACGCGCTGCTGCCGGCGACGGACCGGCGCGGGGCGGCGTTCTTCTCCTACGCCGCCCGGCACGGCAGCTTCCACGACGTTCCCGTCCGGTTCCTGGCCACCCAAATGCCGCAGCGCTATCCGGGGCTCGACGACTACCGGCAGGTGTCGGACCCGGGTACGGGCCGGGTCGGGTGACGCTCCGTCATGCCTCGTACGCAGGGCGGACCCCGGCGGGGTGACGCCCGTCGGGGCGTGGCGGGTGGTGCGGGGCGTGGCGCGCTCAGGCGGTGCGCGGGGCGTGGGGCGGCATGGCGGGCGGGACTGCGGCGGCCGGGCGGGGCGGGGTGGCGCGGCCGTGGAGCTTGAGGCAGTGCGCCAGGCATCCCAGGGCCGCCGTGCACAGCAGGGTGCGCATGATGTTGGTGGTCTCCCAGATGCCCTTGAACTTGTCGAGGAGGGAGAAGTCGCTCACCTTGGCCGGGTCGCCCAGCTGGGCGAGCTCGTTGTTCAGGGGGATGTTGACGGAGAACGTGATGAGCAGCGCGACCAGGTAGAGGGACGCGGCGATCGCGGCCCACAGGGCCGGTGAGCGGCGGCCGCGGCGGTATTCGATGACGGCGGCGGTGGTGGTGGCGATGAACGCGGCGATGAAGACGAGGGCGAACAGGCCGCTGTTGTCGATGAGCTGGTTGAAGTTCTGCATCGCCTCGACGTAGACCCGGTCGTGGGTGCGGGCCAGGCCCGGCATGATCGACACGTCGAAGGTGAAGAACAGCCCGGACATCAGCCCCATGGTGATGGTCGAGAGCACGAGCAGGATGCCGGTCGACCTGCTCGGCGCGGGGGCGGGCGGGACCGGCTGGGGCGGCACGGGCGCGTACGGGTTCACGGGGCCGTAGTGGTGGTACGGGTTGGCAGACATCGGGTCGTCCTCACTGTGGTCGTGTCCGACGCTCACGAAGCTCGCGAACGGTGCCGGGCCGGTGCGCGCAAGCATCGGGAGCCTAGGACGGGGCCGGGCGGGCAGACGGGTTTCGCGAGCGGGGCTGGACGCGCTCTCGAGGCGGCAAAGGCCGGCGGGCCCGCGTCGGGGGCCGTGCCCCGCAGGTCGGGGGCGGGCGGCGGGGGCGAGGGGGTTTTCGACGGTTTCTCGAGCGGGTGCTGAGAGCGTGCGCGGGGCGCTGTCCGCGCCGCCACGCTCCGGAGGAGGCCGTGATGACCGCGCAGATCTTCGACAGGCCGGCCCTGCCGGCGGCCGCTGCGGCCGGCGGGGCGCCGCGGGTACGGCGGCCCGCCGCGGCGCTCGCGGTGATCGCCGGATGCAACGCGATGATCCAGCTCGACGACCCGATCGTGAACATCGCGCTGCCCGGTATGCGTGCGGACCTCGGCCTGACGGCCGTGGGCGCCTCGTGGGTGGTCACCGCCTTTTCGCTGGCATTCGGCGGGCTGCTGCTGCTCGGCGGCCGGGCCGGTGACATCCTGGGCCGCCGCCGGGTGTTCATGGCCGGGGTGTCGCTGTTCACAGCGGCCGCCGCGCTGCGCGGGGCGGCCTCGTCGGGCGAGATGCTGATCGCGGTGCGGGCGGTGCAGGGCGCGGGCGCCGCGCTGGCCGCACCCAGCGGGCTGGCGCTGCTGCTGAGCATGTTCCCGCAAGGGGCCGCGCGGACCCGGGCGATCGCGGTGTGCACGGCGGTCGGGGCGCTCAGCACGGCGGGCGGGCTGCTGCTGGCGGGTGCGCTGACCTCGCTCAGCTCCTGGCGGTGGGTGGTGTATCTGGACGTGCCCCTGGGGGTGGCGATCGTTGTGGCCGCGCCGTTCGTGCTCGCCGAGACGCCGCGGGCACGGGGCCGTTTCGACGCGGCCGGGGCGCTGGTGTCGGCGGTGGGGGCGGCGGCGCTGGTGTTCGGGCTGGCGCGGGCCGCGGAACGGCCGCTGTCGGATGTGACGGTGGTCGGCAGTGTGCTGGCCGGGCTGGTGCTGCTGGCGGTGTTCGCGGGGATCGAGCGTCGTGCCCGGCAGCCGATCGTTGTGCCCGCGCTGTTCGCCGACCGGGACCGGCTGCTGGCGTATGCGGCGACGCTGGCGATTCCCGGCGCTTTGATCGGCACGTACTTCTTCCTCAACCAGTTCTTCCAGGCGGAGCGCGGCTGGCCGGCGCTGGCGGCGGCGTTCGCGCTGCTGCCGCTGCCGGTGACGATGGCGCTGACGGCGAGCGTCTGCCCGCGGCTGCTGCGGCGCTTGGGTGCGCGGCGGATGCTGGCCGTGGGGGCGGGCCTGCTGGGGCTGGCCAATGTGTGGCTGGCGCTGGGCGCGCAGGGCCGGTACGCGGTGGCGGTGTTCCCGGCGCTGGTGCTGCTGGGGGCGGGGATGGCGTGCAGCGTGCTGCCGCCGACGGTGCTGGCGACCTCGTCGCTGCGGGCCGGTGAGGCCGGGGCCGCGGCGGGTGTGCTGAACGCGGTGCAGAGCGTGGGCGGTTCCCTGGGTCTGGTGACGCTGGTGACGGTGGCCGCGCACGGGGCGGGCATGGCGGGCGGGTTCGCCACGGGCGCGGTGTTCGCGGTGCTGGCGCTGGGGGCCGCCGCCGGACTGCGGAGGCGGCCGCCGGGCACCACCCTCAGCTGATGCGCATCTGGGCCATCATGCCCATCGCGGAGTGGTCGAGCAGGTGACAGTGGTAGACGTAGGTGCCGCGGTAGGTGTCGAACGTGGCGTGCAGCCGTACGGTCTCGCCGGGCAGCAGCCGCACCGTGTCCTTGAGGCCCGACTCGGAGGCGTCCGGGGCCTTCCCGTTGCGCTCGAGGACCCTGAACTGCACCAGGTGCAGGTGGAAGTTGTGCGGGACGAGGGTGCCCGGGTTGGTGACGGTCCAGATCTCGCCGGCCCCGTGGCGGATGCGGGTGTCGATGCGGTCGTGGTCGAACACCTTGCCGTTGATCAGGCCCTGGGCGCCCGGGGCGCCGCTCTCGTCGCTCATGCGCAACTCGAAGGAGCGCTCGACACTCGCGGCGGGCAGCGGCGGCAGGGTGCGCAGCACGGACGGGACACGGCTGGGGTCGGCCGCGGTGCGCACCACGTCGAAGCGCAGGACCTGGCCCACCTGGTCGGGGCTGCCGGGTCCCAGGGTGTTCTCCAGCACCAGCCGGGTGCCCACCGGGTAGCGGGAGAAGTCGATGACGATGTCGGCCCGTTCGGCGGGTGAGAGCCACAGGGCGTCGGTGGTCGCCGGGGCGGGCAGCAGGCCGCCGTCGGAGCCGATCTGGGTGAAGGTGCTGCCGTCGGCGAGCCGTAGGCGGAAGAAGCGCAGGTTGGAGGAGTTCAGCAGCCGGAAGCGGTACTTGCGGGCGGCGACCTCGAGGTAGGGGTAGGGCTTGCCGTTGGCGAGGAGGGTGGTGCGGCCCAGTGCGTCGTCCATCTCGTAGATGAGCCGGCCCGCCTCGTCGAAGCGGGCGTCGCGCAGGGCGATGGGGATGTCGTAGGCGCCGGCGGGCAGCGGCAGGGCGCGTTCGGTGTCGTCGGTGAGCAGGTAGGAGCCGGACAGGCCGCGGTAGACGTGTTCGGACTCGTGGTGGTGGGCGTGGTCGTGGTACCAGAGCGGGGCGTGCGGCTGCTGGTTGGGATAGGTGTAGGTGCGGGTGGTGCCGGGGGCGAAGGTGTCCATGGGGGCGCCGTCGTCGCCGGGCGGCACCGAGGCGCCGTGCAGGTGGACCGAGGCCGGGGTGTCGAGGGCGTTGCGGTGGCGGACGACGACCGGCCGGCCGGATCTGGCTCTGATGGTGGGGCCCGGGAAGTGGCCGTTGTAGGTGAGGACCTCGGTGCTGACGCCGGGAAGTATCTCCTTGCGGACACGTCGCAGGGTCAGGGCGTAGGTGTCCTTGCCTCCGCTGGTGGAGACGGGGGCGAGGACGGGCGGCTGGGGCAGCGGGACGGCGAAGTGGGGTGCGTTCGCGGCGCGGGTGCCGGCCTGGGCGTTGCGCGCCTGGAGCAGCGGGGTGAGGGCGGCTGCGGTGAACAGCGAGGCTCCGGTGGTGGCGAGGGCTGCGCCGAGCACGCGACGGCGGGTGACCATGGTGTTCTCCCTTGAGGGCAGGGTGCGGGCCCGGTGAGTGCAGCACGGCCGGCTCGCACGACGCTGGGGCCCGGCGGGCTCGGCGGGCGTCGCGTTGCGTTGCGCGGCGGGCACGGCGGGCGTTGTGTTGCGCGGCAGGCGGCGTTGCGGGGCGGGTGCGGCGTTGCGGGGGTGTTGCGCCGCTGTCCGTATACCTGGTGCGTCGGTTGTGCCGCCTGGGAGGACAGTTGTCGTGGATCTTCGTTACTGGCTTCCGCGCGCGGTGGATGTCGTCGAGCGGTTCGGTGAGCGGTTCGGCCCGTTCACGGCCCATCCCAGCCACCACGTCGACGACGCGGCGTTCGCGCCGGTCTTCGAACGGTTCGCCAAGCGCCTGGACGACAACTATCCGTTCTTCCATCCCGTCTACGCGGGCCAGATGGTCAAGCCGCCGCATCCGGCGGCCGTGGTCGGCTATGCGACGGCGATGCTGTTCAACCCCAACAACCATGCCGCCGAGGGCGGACCGGCGACCACCGAGATGGAACGGGAGTGCGTGGCCGCGCTCGGGGAGATGTTCGGTCTGGTGCGGCCGCTGGGCCATCTGACGACCAGCGGCACGATGGCGAACCTGGAGGCCCTGTACGTGGCGCGCCAGTCCCATCCGGGACGCGGTGTGGCCTACAGCGCCGAGAGCCACTACACGCACGAGCGGATGTGCCATGTGCTGGGCATGGAGGGCCACCGGGTGCCGGCCGACGCGCAGGGCCGGATCGAACTCGAGGCGCTGGAGCGGCTGCTGGCGACGGGCCGGGTCGGCACGGTGGTCGTGACGCTGGGCACGACGGGCCTGGGTGCGGTCGACGCGGTGCACGAGGTGCTGCCGATGGCGCGCCGCCACGGGGCCCGGGTCCATGTGGACGCGGCCTACGGCGGCTTCTACGCGCTGCTGGGCCGCTCGGAGCGGCCGGAGGGCCTGGACGTGCGGCCGTGGCGGGCGGTGGCCGCGTGCGACTCGGTGGTGGTCGACCCGCACAAGCACGGGCTGCAGCCGTACGGCTGCGGGGCGGTGCTGTTCAACGATCCTGGGGCCGGGCGGCATTTCGCGCACGACTCCCCCTACACCTACTTCACGCAGGCCGAGCTGCACCTGGGCGAGATCAGCCTGGAGTGTTCGCGGGCGGGAGCGGCGGCGGCGGGTCTGTGGCTGACGCTGCAGCTGCTGCCGCTGAACCGGGACGGTTTCGGCGAGATGCTCGCCGCGAGCCGTCGTGCCGCGCTCGGCTGGGCCGACCTGCTGGACGCCTCCGAGGTGCTGGAGCTGTACCAGCGGCCGGACCTCGACATCGTCACGTATGTGCCCGCGGTGCGGCCCATGTCGCTCACGGCCGTCGACGCGGCCTGCGAGCAGCTGCTGCACGAGGGCATGTACGCGGCCGAGGATCCGGTGTTCCTGAGCGTGCTGCGCGCGGACGCCGACGCGTTCGCCCGGCGTCTGCCCCACGTGGTGCGGGACGCCGGTGCGGCACGGGTGATGCGCAGTGTTCTGATCAAGCCGGAGGCCGAGCTCCATCTCGACCGGCTCCACGCCAGGGTGGAGCAGTTGGCCGCCCTGGCCGCCGGGGGGCAGTAGTCGGGCCCCGGGGCGCGGACGGCCGGCGCCGTTCTTTTTGGAGGGATGGGTCCCTTGTCCTCGTTCACAGTCCCGGCGGCGCCCGGCATCGGCCGGTCCGCGTCGCGGGCCGAGACCGATGCGCTGGCCGCTTTGCTGGCCGATGCCTTCTTCGACGATCCGCTGACCCGCTGGATCACTCCCGACGACGCGCGGCGGGCGCGGCTGCTGCCCGGCTTCTTCAAGGTGGTGCTGTCCATGTCGTTCGCGTTCGACGCGGTGCGCACCACGGCCGCCGCGGACGCGGTGCTGACCTTCCTGCCGCCCGGCGGCTGGGAGGAGGCCGAGCGGCAGGGCGAGAGTTATACAGAGCAGTTCGAGCAGATGCTGGGCGAGGACGCGGCCCGGCTGGCGGTGATCGGCGCCGCGCAGGCCGAGCGCCATCCGGTGGACCGGCCGCACTACTACCTGGCGTTCGGCGCGGTGCGCGGCCCGGCCCGCGGCGCGGGCGTGATGGCGGCCCTGGTGGGCGAGATGACCGCGCTCGCCGACGCGCAGGGCGTGGGCACGTATGCGGAGGCGAGTTCCCCCGGTGGTGAGAAGTCGTGCCTGCGGCACGGCTTCACACCCTTGGGGGATCCGATCGTCCTGCCGGGCAAGGGGTCGTCGCTGCGCCCGCTGTGGAGGGATCCGCGGTGAGGGGCGACGAGACGCTGCGGATCTTCTCGGCCGACGAGGTGGAGCGCGGTCAGGTGCCCGACGGGCAGGCGGGACCGCTGCGGCAGGTGCTGGAGTGGAGCCGTGAGTTCCTGGTGAGCGGCCATCCGCTGCTGGGCCGCAGCGGGCCGGTGTGTCCGTACACGCAGCCGTCGCTGCGCCGCGAGCTGTTCCTGCTGGCGGTGCCGGCGGCGGACGGCGAGGCGGACCTGGCGGACGCCGTCGCGCATCTGCGGGTCTGGTACGAGAAGCTGTCGGTGGACCTGGAGGAGGAGGACCGGGAGCTGCTGACGCTGCTGATGGTCCTGCCGCACCTGGACGCGAGCGACTCGGCGCCGCTGGATGCTCTGCAGCGGGCGGCGAAGGACGAGTTCGTCGCCGAGGGGCTGATGATCGGCCAGTTCCATCCGGTGTGCGCGGAACCGGGCCTGTGGAACGAGGAGTTCCGGCCGTTGCGTTCGCCGGTTCCGCTGCTGGCGGTGCGCCGGCTGCTGGTGTTCGATCTGCCGTTCCTGGTGAACACCGACCGTCATCTGGCGCACTATCTGCGGCAGTTCGCGCCGGCGATTCCGGCGCGGATACGGGACCAGCTGGTGAGCCGGGTCGTGTCCTGACCGGCCCGCACGAAAGTGGCCCCGGCCCCCCTTTTCACGGGGGGCCGGGGCCACGTCGTGTGCGGCGGGCGGTTTCAGCGGCGCAGGCATTCCTCGAGGAAGGCGAGGGCGCGCAGGTGGTAGGGGCGGGCGGCCCAGCCGAGGCTGATGTTGTGGCCGGCCGCGTCCTGGCGGTCGACGCGTACCCGGGGCGAGGCCGTGAGGCGGGCGGCCATGGCCGTGAGGGAGGCGTCGTCGGTGTGCCACCACTGCTCGTGTTCGGCGAACGTGAGGCGCACGGGCACCCGGACGCGGGGGGCGAGCTGCCGGTAGCGCAGCGGCCAGGGCGGGCCGGGGTCGTGTTCCTCGCGGTGGGGGGTGGCGGCCATCAGGTCGCGGGCGGCACGGAAGGTGCCGGGCGGATAGAGGCCGAGCGGCCCCCAGTTGAGGCCCGCGGCGCCGCCTCCAAGGGTGGCGGGGAAGTGGCGGGCGGCGGGGGCGTACTGCTCGCCGAGGCCGTTGATGTCCAGGCCGATCAGGGTGCTCTCGGTGTCGTCGGCCGCGGCGTGCAGGGCGAGTTTCCCGCCGTAGGAGTGGGCGACGAGGAAGAACCCGGCGCCGGTGGGGTGTTCGCCGGCGAACGCGGCCAGGGCCCGGTGCAGGGTCTGCGACTGTGCGGCGAGCGGCTGGCCTTCGGGCAGGCGGGCGGCCAGGCGGCCGTAGCCGGGGCGGTCGAGGGCGAGGACGGGGTGGCCGAGGCGGGCGGCGAGGGTGAGCAGGGACAGGTCGCGGTGGGCGGGGGCGTGGAAGTAGCGGGCCTGCATGCCGAGGCCGTGGACGGCGACGACGACGGCGCGCGGGGCGGTGGCGGGGTGGGCGGGGCGCGCGTAGAGGCCGGAGACGGGCAGGGCGCCGGCCTGGAGGGTGATCTCCTCGATCCGCACCTCGGGGGCCGCTCCTGGGGTGCCCGCTCCCCCGCGGGCGGGAGGTGTCGTGTCTGCGGGTGGTGGTGCGGCCGCCGGGCCGGTTCCGTCCGGGTGCCCAGTGGCGCCCCCGGCGCCGTTCCCTCCCCCGCCGGCCCGTCTCCCGCCCTCTTGCCTGCGCCCGGTGCCGTGTGCCGCGCCCGGGC
>NZ_JBEXRZ010000129.1:0-20391 GCF_040613325.1 Streptomyces sp. NPDC006283
GCGAGCCCCAGCCACACGTACGAGAAGAGCCAGAAGCCGAAGGCGATCACCGGGGCCCGGACGCCTGTCATTACCCGGGCCAGCGCGGTGCCGGTCCACCCCGGCTCCCGGTCGGCCTACTCCCGCGGGAACGACACCTCCACGCGGCGGTTCTTGCGGCGGCCCTCCTCCGAGGTGTTGCTCGCGATGGGGTAGTCCTCGCCGTAGCCACGGATCTCGTACGTGATGCCCTCGGCGCTCAGCTCCTGGGACAGCACGCTGTGGACCGCGTCCGCGCGTTCCTTCGACAGCTTGTCGCCGTGGGCCTCGGAGCCGAGGTCGTCGGTGAAACCGAAGACGCGGATCTTCTTGGCCTTCTGGGCCTTGATTTCGGCTGCGATGGCGGCGATACGGGACGTGGCCTCCGCCGACAGCTTCGAGCTGTCCATGCCGAACAGCACCTCGGCCTGGAGCGCGAACTTCATGTCGGAGTTCGTCTCCTCACGGCGTTCCTCGCCGCTGATGTCCTCCACGACCGACTTGATGTCGATCACCTTCGGCTCGGCGAGCGTCGCGCCCTCGGGGAGCTTCAGATCCGAGTCGTTGGCGTCGATCTTGACCGGCGCCTCGGCGGGCGGCGCAGCGTACGGGCCGTCGTCGGCGAAGGCGTCGCCCGAGGCGAGGAGGCCGAGGGAGAGCGCGCCGGCAAGGACGACGGCGGTGGCGGTCCTGGTTGCGGTGCTCATCAGGACAGCTCGATCGTGGTGCTGGGGAAGCCGGGGAACTGGAGGGCCAGTTCCGTGGTGTCGGCAGGCGGCGCGGGGAACTGGGCAAAGAAAGCGAGAGTGTCACCGGCTTTGATGAGATTGCCGTAGGCGTACGTTGTGAGGGGCCGGTTGTCGGTATCGCGCAGCACGTAGTAGCGCTTCTTGCCCTTGGAATCGACCAGTGTCATGGCCGCCAGCGAATTTCCCGTGGAGGCTACGGCCTGCTCCATGCCGTTCCAGTTGACCGGGACGGTGAATCCGACCGAGCTGGTGTTCTTGAACTGGCCATCCACGGTGAGGAAACCGCCGTCATCACGTCGCGCCGAGAACACGGACATCTCAAGCCCCTTGTCCCCCTTCACCGTGGCGATGGGTTCGCTGGGCGTGCTTGGTGCTGCCTCCGGTGCCGCGCTGTCCTTGTCACCGCCATCGGGCCCGGGGGCGGGGGATGACATTCCGCTCGAGTCCGACTTCTCACCGTCTCCGCCGCACGCCGACAGAGAGAAGATCAAGGCGGCCGACAGCATGGCTGCCGCCCCGGCCCGGCGCATGGTGCTCATGTGCCGCATGCTCATCAATCCTGTTCCTTTGCGCTCATCGGGCTCAGTCCTCGGCCAGTCGGACGGTGAAGAGGTCTGCCATGTCGGGCAGTAGATCCAGATTCTCAGGGTCTATGACCCAGTCCTCGGAGTCGCAGCGCAGCGTGCCCGGGGACGGCTTCTGCTCCTCGTCCTCCTCGCCCTCACCGGGCTCGGGCGCTTCGCCCTCCTCGGGTGCGAAGGTGCAGCGCGGTTCGACGACAGCGGTGGCGGTGGCAGTGGCATGTTTGCTCTCGGTTCCGTCGATGACACTGGCACCCATCGACTCCCGGGATTCGACGTCGACGGTGAAGCCCCAACGGCCGTCGCTCAGCGGAACGCAGCCCCCGGCCACTGCGTCGTTCCGGGCGGCGAAATCCACGGCCCGCATGCAGCCGTCCGGCGTATCGGCCGGCACCTCGCCGTCAAAGATGAGGTCGAGGTCGTCGAGGACGTCCGCAAGGTCCAACTCGTCTCTGGACTCCTGGGCGGCGGCCAGCGCTGCGGCATCGGCCGCGGTCTGTGCGCCGTTGCGCGTCACGTCGGCCTGCCCGAAGGCGAGATAGACGAGGACGAGGAAGAGCAGCCCTACCACCGCCGCCATGTAGAGCGGGGTGGCCTGCCCGGTGTCCTTGCGCGCTGACGGAATCAGCCGCCTCCCCCACCACCACCCCCGCCCCCACCGCCGAGAACCGAATTGATCTTCTCTCGGAAGGTGTTGGCAATGTCGTTGCCCACGTTCGTCTGCAGCAGCAGCACCACGATCGCCACCACCAGGATCGTGATCCCCACGTACTCGATCGACCCTTGTCCCCGGTCCCTGCGGAGCCTCATCGCGGTCACGACCCTGAGGCCGAAGTCCTTCATGGCGTACCCCTCGTTCCCCTTCGACGGACCGCTGGTTCATGTCGGTCCGGCCTCCCTCGCCGCCGATCACTCCCTGGAGTCTCCCGGCTACACCCAGGCCTCCGGAGAGAATCTCCCACATTCGCTTGCTTGAGCGAAGAGTGTTGGGCGAATCACCCCTGATTCAACCCCCGAATATCGCGCCGAAGTCGACGTCCGCCGCGTAGTAGAAACCTGCCACGATCAGGATCATCGTTCCCGGCAGCATGAAACTCGTGACGATCAGCGTCGCCTTCGGTACTGCTTTGGCCGCCTTGCGGCGGGCGTTCTGGGCGTCCGTCCTGCGCATGTCGGTGGCGATCTGAATCAGGGTGTCGACGATCGGGGCACCCAGTTCCTCGCCCTGTTGGAGCGCGGAGACGAACATGGACACCTGGTCCGACTCGTTGCGGCGGCGCAGTTGTTCGAAGGCCTCGCGGCGGCCCATGCCCATGTCCATCTGGCGGAGCGTGATGCGCAGTTCGTCGGACCAGGGGCCCTCGTACTTCTCCGCGACGCGTTCCAGGGCCTGGCGGAAGCCGAGGCCGGCCGAGACGACGACCGCGAGGACGTCGAGGAAGTCCGGAAGCGTGCGCTCGATGTCGTCGCGGCGGCGGGCGATGGCGGCTCGCAGCAGGACGTCCGTCCAGAACAGGCCGTAGAGAAGGAACAGCACGGCGAGGAGAAGGTGGCCGTTCATCAGCATGCCGAAGGCGACCAGTGTGCCGAGGCCGCCGTAGACGGCGCGGCGGGCGGCGTAGCGGTCGACGGTCAGGCCCCCGGGGTTGCCGGCCATGTCGAGTCTGCGGCGGACGCGGTCGACCCGGCGCGGGCCCATCAGCCGCAGGACGGAGGGGGCCCAGCGCACGCCCAGTCGGTCGATGGCCATGCCGGGGTAGCTGGTTCGGGTCGCGCCGACCTCCAGGGCGACGGCCAGGTCGACCGGCAGCTTGGCCTCGGCCCGGTACATGCGGATGCCGTGGAAGACTCCGCAGACGGCCAGGCCGAGTACGGCGGCCAGGGCGAGTCCCAGCATGTGTGCCTCCCTCCAGGTGGGTCGGGTCTCGGGCGTCAGATGCGGACGCGGGTGAGTCGGTTGATGAGGATGAACCCGAGTGCGTACAGGCCGGCGGCGATCAGCACGGCGATCCGGCCGCCCAGCGCGCTCGTCATCTCGTCGAGTGCGCCGTCGCGCATCCCGTTGATGATCATCAGGAAGCCCATGCCCAGCACCGGTACGGCCACCGCCGTGACCTTGACCTGGGACAGCAGGGTGGTGACCTCGCGCCGGGTCTCCTTGCGCTCCTCCAGGGTCTGCGTGAGGTTGCGCAGGGAGGTGACGATGGTGCCGCCTGCCCGGTTGGAGAGGATCAGGGTGGTGACGAGGACGGTGAGTTCCCGGGACGGGAGGCGTTCGACGAGTTCGCCGAGCGCGTCGTCGAGGGAGCGGCCGAGCGCCAGCTGGTCGGCCACCCTGCGCAGCTCCTCGCGGGCCGGGTCGTCGAGCTCCTCGACGGCCATCCCGATCGCGGTGCGCAGGGCGAGACCGGCCTGGGTGGCGTTGGCGAGGACCCGGGTCAGTTCCGGCAGCTGGTTGATGAAGGCCTCGGTGCGCTTCGTACGCTGCCAGTTGAGGAATCCGTTCGCGCCCCAGAGGCCGATGAGGACCGCCAGGAGGCCGAAGAACGACGCGAAGACGGCGCTCATCAGGCTGTACAGGGCGATCAGGGCCACCGCCGCGTAGACGGCGTACTCACCGGCGGTGAGGTCGAGGCCGGTGGCCGAGAGGCTCCGTTCGATGCGCCTGCCGAGTCGGGTACGCCGCAGTCTGCGGTCGACGCCCGCGAAACGGCGCCGTCGGCCGCTCTCGATCGCGAGCGGCCCGGTCTGCGCCATGCGGTCCACGAGGGCCTGCCGCTGCGCCTGTCCGGCCGACCATGCGCGCACGCCGAGTACGGCGAGCACGCAGCCGAGCAGCGTGACGCCGAGTGTCAGGAGCGGGAGGTTCATCGCGGTCCCTCGCTCTCGCGCGGGTCGGCGCTCCGACGTGGGTCGGGTACCGGGCTCAGGCCCGGCGGCGTGCGGGTGGCGAGCTGCAGCGGGGAGTCGGCCACCCCGAAAGCGGGTGGGATCGCCTCGCCGGCCATGTAGAGGCGCTCCGCGACACGGCGGGGCAGCGGCCAGTAACCGAACCGCCCGTGCACCCGCCCGTCGCCGGACGGCGGCTCCGCCTCGAAGCGACAGACGGTCACGAAGCGGTAGTCCTCGCGGCCGTACGAGTCGACGACCGCGATCTCGGTGATCTTGCGGGCTCCGTCGGCGTGCCGGGTCAGCTGGACGATGACGTCGACGGCGCTGTTGATCTGGTCGTGGATGGCGACGAACGGCAGCTCGACCTCGGACATGGAGCTCAGCGTCTGGAGCCGCATCAGCGCGTCCTCCGCGCTGTTGGCGTGGACGGTGGCCAGCGAGCCGTCGTGGCCGGTCGACATGGCCTGGAGCATGTCGAGGGTCTCGCCGCCGCGGACCTCTCCGACGATGATGCGGTCGGGCCGCATGCGCAGGGAGTTGCGCACGAGGTCGCGGATGGTGATCCGGCCCTTGCCCTCGACGTTGGCCGGGCGGGACTCCAGGGTGATGACATGGGTCTGCTGGAGCTGGAGCTCCGCCGAGTCCTCGATGGTGACGATGCGTTCGCCGTCCGGGATGAGCCCGGACAGGGCGTTGAGGAGCGTGGTCTTCCCGGTGCCCGTGGCGCCCGAGACGATCACGTTGAACTTGGCGCGCACCAGGCCGGCGAGCAGCATCAGGATGTGCTCGTCGAGGGTGCCGAGGCCGATCATCTCCTGGAGGGTGAAGGCACGCGGGAAGCGGCGGATGGTGAGGATCGGGCCGGTCAGGGAGAGCGGCGGGATGATGACGTTGACGCGTTCACCGGTCGGCAGGCGGGCGTCGACCATCGGATTCGCCTCGTCGACACGGCGGTTGACGGTGGAGACGATGCGCTCGATGGTCTGCATCAGCTGCTCGGTGGAGGAGAAGCGCAGCGGCAGCATCTCGAGTCGGCCGGCCCGTTCGACGAAGACCTGCTCGGGGCCGTTGACCATGATCTCGCTGATCGACGCGTCCTCGAGGAGCGGTTCGAGGATGCCGAGGCCGAGCGCCTCGTCGACGACCCGGCGGACGAGGTGTGCACGTTCGCCCGTGGACAGGACCGGGCCCTCGCGGCTGATGATGTGGCCGAGTACGCGCTCGAGGCGGGCGCGGCGCTCGTCCGCGGCGAGGGTCGACATCTCGGCCAGGTCGATCTCCTCGAGGAGCTTGGCGCGGTAGGCGCCGACGAGCCGGCTCTCCTCGCTCCGGTCGTCTCCCGGCCCGGGGCCGTCGATGCGCTGCATGCGCGCTCGCAGGCTCATGGCGTCAACTCCTCGTCGAGGGGCATCGTGGCGCTCTTGGTGACGGAGCCGAAGCCGATACCGGGGACCACGCTCGGGATGACGACGGTGACGTCGGCGGTGACCGCGTCACCGTCCGGGTAGGCGCTGACGTCGGCATCGAGCCACGAGCTGAGCGCCTGCTGCCCCGCCGCCTGTGGGCTCGTCGTCGCCTCGTCATGTGACGCCACCCGCGCCGCCGCACGGGCCGCCGTGCCCGCCTGCTGGGCCGCGTACACGGCGAGGCCCACCTGCACCGCGATCGTCATGACGAAGAGGAGCAGGAACAGCCAGCCGCCGTACTCGATCACCGTCTGACCGCGGTCGTCGCGTATCGCCGCACGCTTTCTCATGGCGCGTCCCTCCGCTCGGTCGCCGCGGCTGCCCGGCCCTCGACCGTGATCGGGAGGTTGACGCCCGGGAAGAGCAGCGGCACGTCGAGGGCGACCTCCGCCGTGTACAGGTCGCCGGCCGGTCCACAGTCGACCGTGGCCGACCATCCGCCCGTCACGTCCTCCTGCGCGGCCTGGGCGCACGCCGCCGCGCCGCCCCCGTCCGCTCGGGACCCGGCGGCCACCGCCTTGTCCGCCGCGTTCCCCGCCAGGACGAAGGTGTAGCCGACCAGGGCCGACTGCCACAGCACGGCGAGCGTCACCAGGATGATCGGCACCATCCCGGTGAACTCGATGACCGACTGGCCCCCGTCCCCCCACCTGCGGCACTTCATTTCGCGCGCCCGTGCCGCCGGCCGCCGCCGAAGCGGCCGCCGTTCGCTCCGGTGCCCCCCGGTGCGTCCTTCACCAGCCCCAGCTCGCCCGCCAGCCCCCACAGGGCCTGCTTGACCGAGGACTTGGCCTCCAGGTCCTGCATGCGGCCCGCGTCGACGACGCCCTGAAGCTCCTTGAAGTTCGCCGGGACCGCGGAGCGCGCCACCCTGGTGGCGGTGATTTTGGAGATCAGCGCGGGCTGGATCTCCGTGCCGCGCGTATGGCGGTTGACGACCGTGACGGTCTCCTCCGCCTTGCGGATCTGCAGCCTGTCCCAGAGCCGCACCATCCGCTTGGTGGCCCGCACGGTCACCACGTCGGGGGTGGTGAGCAGCAGAGTCGTGTCGGCCAGCTCGATGGCGGCGGCGTTGGCCGTGCTCATGTGGGTGCCGCAGTCGACGACGACGACCTCGTACCGCTGCCGCAGTGCCCCGACGGTCTGCCGGACCAGCCGGTCGCTGACGTCCTCGGCCCGTTCGCCCTCCGCCGGGGCGAGCAGCAGGGCCACGCCCGTCTCGTGGTTGAAGACGGCGTCCTGCAGTACACGTGGGCCGATGTCCTGGATGGCGGCGAGGTCCACGATGGAACGCCGGAACTGCACGTCCAGGTAGGAGGCGATGTCGCCGCCCTGGAGGTCGAGGTCGACAAGGGCGACAGAGTGGCCGGAGGCCGCAGACGCCAGGGCGAGCTGGATCGCGGTGACCGTCGTACCGACGCCGCCCTTGGCGCCGCTCACGGTGACGACGGTGCCGCCGGCCCCGCCGTAGGCAGCCTCGGGCCCGTGGCCGAGGTGCCGCCGTACGCCCGACGCCCAGCCGGCCGCCCCCTGGACCCGCCCGGCCAGTTCCTCGTAGGTGAGGGGGAGGCCGACGAGGCCCCGGGCCCCGGCATCCATGGCCGCCGAGTACAGGCCGGGGCTGGTGTCGGCGGTGACGAGGACGACGCCGACGGCGGGGAAGCGCAGGGCCACCTCCCGGATGAGCTCCAGGGCCGGCACGGGCCCGATGAGTTCGTGGACCAGTACGACCTCGGGGAGTTCGTCGAGCGACTGGGCGGCGAGCCGGGCCAGCATGTCGACGAGCGAGGTGGAGTCGCCGACCGGCGGTGCCGGTTCGGCGTCGGGGAGCCGGCCCAGCAGGCTGACGAGTGACCGGGCGGCGTCCGGGTCGCCGACGGCGGGGAGGATACGGGTCGTCATCCGGCCCTCACTTGTTCTTGTCTTCTGAGAGGTCGTAGCTGCCGTCGCCGGGCCGCAGGGTGGTGGGGCTGCCGTCGGGGAGAAGCGCGAGGCGCACGTGCTCGGCGAAGGATTCGGCGTAGGCGACGCGCTGGGCGTCGGCCGTGTTCAGCGCGAACGTGATGGGGACGGCCTCCCTGGGGCTGTTCGCGCGGTCGCCGCTCTTGCGGTCGAGGGCGGTCAGTTCGCCGACGTCGATGACCTTCGCGTTGGCGACGATGAGCCGGGACTGGTCGGTGTCGGAGTCGTTCTGCGCGGCGAAGGTGGCGAAGATGTTGACCAGGTTGCCGGGGCGGATCTTCCCGGCCACACCGGTGGCCGCGTCGATCATGATGGCGATCTCCTGCTGGCCGCTCTCGAGCCGCGGCTTCTGCACGATCATGTCGCTCTGGAGCAGGGATCCGCTGCGCAGTTCGGTGACGGCGATCTTCCCCTCCAGTACGCCGAGATCGGTCACCGCGCTGCGCGACAGCCAGCGTTCGGGCATCGAGACCTTCTCGAACTGGTCCGCCTCGAGCGGTGTGTAGGGGGCTATGTCCGCCTTGACGCGGTAGGCGGTGACCTCGGGGCCGACCTTGGAATTCACGTCGGCCACCACCGTGAGCACACCGGCGAACGCGGCGATGCCGCAGACGACCGAGAGCAGGAGCAGAAGAACACCGCGGCGCTGCCGTGAATTCATGGGCGGGGCTACCTCGTTCGATGGCGTGGGACGGGTCGTGGTGCGAGACGTCGGTGGCGCGGGACGGACGGTGCCTGCGGCATGCGGGCGCGGTCACGGCCCCGCGGTCAGGGCCCTGGTCGCCGCGACGCGGCTCGAGGCGGCTGCCAGAGGCGCCGAGCAGAAGCCGCAGCGGTCACCGATCAGTTGGATGCCGCACCATGTGCACACCTCTCGCCGTACGGAAGCGACCAGTTGGTAGAGGACGGAGATGTCCGGGAGGTAGGCGGCGAACTCGACCAGACGGGCCGTGCCCCACCAGCGCGGGGAGTCCGCCGGCAGTGGCGCCTCGTGCACGTGCTGGACACGCCAGGCCGGTGCGAGGGTGTCGGTCACCCACTCGGACTGGAGCTGCCCCCGTGCGACGAGCAGCCGGGTGGCGAAGTCGGGGCCCGCGAGTTCGCCGCTGCCGAGCCTGATCAGCTGGGGTTTCGGGTTGGCCACCACGCCGAACTGGGTGCCGGGCATCCATGACTTGGCGTGCGCCTTGAGGCTGACGTCGATCCGGTCGAGCCTGGCGACGGATCCGAGCAGGGCGCCGGCGTGGACGTAGTGGGACAGCAGCCGGGCGGCGGAGGCGACGATCCCGGCGCTGAAGTCGCAGATGGACAGCTGCCGCATCTGCCGTGCCAGTACGGCCACGCCGAGCGGCGGCAGGTCGAGTTTGAGGAGGGCTGTCCGGTCGCTCTCCAGCATGGCGCGGAGCGCGTACAGCCGCTGCTCGTGGGCGGCGGGGAGGCAGGCCGGGTAGAGCACGACGACGTAGCCGTGGTGGTCGAGCAGCGCGGTCATCTCGTCGAGCGCCGCGTCGAGGGGCTGGACGTCCGGGGAGTGGATCAGGGCGGCGGTGGGCGTCTGGTGATCCGTCGGCGGTAGCACCAGGTCGGCGCTGGTGACTGCTATTGCGGTCGGCACGCTCGTTCCCCGTTCAGCTCCGGACGCCGGGGTGTCCGGCGGCCGCAGATCCCTACTGCTCGGTGCTCGTACTGTTCCGTGCTCGCTACTCCGTGTTTCTGCATGAGCACTCTAGCCACGACAGCCCAGGCAGAGAACACCGTGCCGAAGACCAATCACCGCCAGAGGTCTTGACAACCAGATTGGTCTGGACCAGCTTTACGCCCAACGGTGGCCACCGTCCGCACATCCCCCGCCCGTTCTCATCCCCACGCCCCAACTCCCCCACCGGAGGCCGCAAGTGGACCGCACGACACGCTCACGGAGATGGCTCGGCGCCGGGCTGGCGCTCGCCGTCGGCACCGGGCTCACGCTCATGGGTACCGCAGGGACCGCGCAGGCCGCCGACGTCAACGTCGCCAAGAACGCCGGTTTCGAGTCGGGGCTCGCCAACTGGACCTGCTCCGGCGGCAGCGGGACCGTCACCTCCTCGCCGGTACGCAGCGGCGCCGGTGCCCTGAAGGCCACGCCCGCCGGCCAGGACAACGCCAAGTGTTCCCAGACCGTGGCGGTGAAGCCCAACTCCACGTACACGCTGAGCGCATGGGTACAGGGCGGATACGCGTACCTGGGCGCGAGCGGGACCGGGACCACCGACGTGTCCACCTGGACGCCGGCCGCCGGCAGCTGGACCAGGCTGAGCACGTCCTTCACCACCGGCGCGAACACCACGTCCGTGACCGTCTACACGCACGGCTGGTACGGCCAGGCCGCCTACCACGCCGATGACGTGAGTGTCTTCGGCCCCGACGGCGGGGGCGGCGGCGACCCCGACCCGGTGGTTCCCGCGGCTCCGGGCGCGCCCGTCGTCGGCGCGGTCACCTCGTCGTCCGTCGCGCTGAGCTGGGGCGCCGTCTCGGGCGCGACCGGCTACAACGTCTACCGCGACGGCGCCAAGGTCCAGTCGGTCTCCGGCACCTCGGCGACGGTGACGGGCCTGGCCGCGAACACCTCGTACCAGTTCCAGGTCACCGCCACGAACGGGGCGGGCGAGTCGGCCAAGTCGGCCGCGGTCGCCGGCCGTACCAGCGGGGGCGGCAACCCGGGCAACCCGGCGGTGCCCAGGCACGCGTTGACCGGCTACTGGCAGAACTTCAACAACGGCGCCGCCGTGCAGAAGCTGCGGGACGTGCAGTCGCAGTACGACATCATCGCGGTGTCGTTCGCCGACTCGACGGCGACGCCCGGCCAGATCGTCTTCAACCTCGACCCGGCCGTCGGCTATGCGTCCGTCGCCGACTTCAAGGCCGACATCGCCGCCAAGAAGGCCGCGGGCAAGTCCGTGATCATCTCGGTCGGCGGCGAGAAGGGCAACGTCACCATCAACAGTGACGCGTCCGCCACCGCCTTCGCGGACAGTGCCCACGCCCTGATGCAGGAGTACGGCTTCAGCGGGGTCGACATCGACCTCGAGCACGGCATCAACTCCACGTATCTGACGAAGGCGCTGCGCCAGCTGTCGCAGAAGGCGGGTTCGTCGCTGGTGCTGACGATGGCGCCACAGACCATCGACATGCAGAACACCGGCACCGAGTACTTCAAGACGGCGCTCGCGGTGAAGGACATCCTCACCGTGGTCAACATGCAGTACTACAACAGCGGCTCGATGCTCGGCTGCGACGGCAAGGTCTACTCGCAGGGCTCGGTCGACTTCCTCACGGCGCTCGCCTGCATCCAGCTCGAAGGCGGCCTCGACGCCTCCCAGGTCGGCCTCGGCGTTCCCGCCTCCACGCGGGGCGCGGGCAGCGGCTACGTCGACCCGTCCGTCGTGAAGAACGCCCTCGACTGCCTGACCCGCGGAACGAACTGCGGCTCCTTCAAGCCGTCGAAGACCTACCCGGCGCTGCGCGGCGCGATGACCTGGTCCACCAACTGGGACGCGACGGCCGGCAACGCCTGGTCCAACGCGGTCGGACCGCACGTCCACAACCTGCCGTAACACCCCTGGACGTCGAGGGCCCGTACCACCGCTCCCCCGGTGGTACGGGCCCTCGGCGCACGCGGTCTCACCAGGGCAGGTCCCGCACCTGCTGCACGCACAGCACGATGAACAGCAGCCCGGCGGCGGCGAGCATCACATTGCTCAGGATGCCGTTGCGCCACTCGGCGGGCGTACGGGAGGAATTGAGCAGCCAGATGAGCGTGAGCGCCAGGAACGGCATGAAGAACGCGCCGAGCACACCGTAGGCGACGACGAGTCCGAACGGCTGGTCCAGGAAGAGCAGCGCGATCGGAGGGAACGTCAGCCACAGCAGATACGCGCGGAAGGCAGGCGAGCGCTCCTTCTCGCCGGCGGCGACCTCCCGGACCGTGCCCGCGTCGGCCGGCGCGCCCTTGCGGTCGCGTTGAAGCCGCTCGACGAAGTCCGCGAACATTAGGCTCACGCCGTGCCACACGCCGATCAAGGACGAGAACGAGGTCGCGAAGAACCCGACGAGGAACAGCTTCGCCGTCACCGCGCCGTACTTGTCCTCCAGGATGACCCCGAGGTCGATCAGGCCCCTGTCGCCCTTGGTGAGCGCGATGTCCGAGGCGTGAAGCAGCTCGGCGCCGACGATCAGCATCGCGACGACGAAGATGCCGGTGGTGATGTAGGCGACGCGGTTGTCCAGGCGCATGACCTTCATCCAGCCGGTGTTGGTCCAGCCCTTGGCGTTGACCCAGTATCCGTAGGCCGCCATCGTGATCGTGCCGCCGACGCCACCGATCAGACCGAGGGTGTAGAGCAGCGACCCGTCCGGCAGCACGGGCGCCAGGCCGGCGAACGTGGCGCCGATGTCGGGCGTGACGCGGATCGCGACGTACACGACGACCACGAACATGACGCCGATGAGCACCGTCATGGCCTTCTCGAAGACGGCGTACCGGTTGAACCAGACGAACACCAGGCCGATCAGACCGGTGATGACGGCCCATGTCTTGAGGCCGGGGCCGTCCGGCCAGAGCGCCACGATCGGCAGGGCGCTGGAGGACATGGCGGTCGCGCCGTAGACGAATCCCCAGACGACCACGTAGATGGCGAAGTAGACCGTGGTCCACTTCCCGAGGGAGCGCCAGCCCTCGAAGAGGGTGCGCCCGGTCGCCAGGTGCCAGCGCCCGCACGCCTCCGCGAGCGAGATCTTGACGAGGCAGCCGATGACGGCCGCCCACATCAGGGTGTATCCGAACTTGCTGCCCGCGATGAGCGTCGCGACCAGGTCACCGGCTCCGACTCCGGTCGCCGCGACCACGATTCCGGGCCCGATGTACTTCCAACTCGACTTGCGCGGTTCAGAGAGCGCCCCGTCCGCGCTGTGTTCGGTGGTGCCTGTCATGGCACTGCCGCCTTCCCACTCGTCCCAGGGGTGACTCGGGTCACCCAAAGCGGTGCGCGAGTGATCGCGCAAGGGGTGTGCCCCACTTCATCGACACCCGAACGAATGACCAAACATCTCCTTGACCAGTTCATGCCATACCGAAACGATGTGCACGGCCGCGCGAACACACGAAGCGCGGTCACCCGGACCACCCGCACGTCGCGCAACCCCCCACAACTCCCCACCCAGGAGACAGCATGCGACTTCGCATCCGGGCGAACCGCAGGAAGGCCGCCACTCTCGCGGCCGCCCTCGCGCTCGCCGTCGCCGCGCCCATCAGCGCCGGCGCCTCACCCTCCACGGACCGGCCCGCTCCCGCCGCCACCGCAGAGGAGGAGCAGACCAGGCAGTACGAGATCCACGGGCCCGACACCGTCGCCGCGAGGACCGCCATTGCCCGCACCGGAGTGTCGATCGACGAGGTGCACGACCACACCGTCGTCGTCAGCGCCGATGCCGCGCAGGCCCAGCGGCTGCGGCACATGGGCCACACCCTCAAGGCGCTGCCCGCGCCTCCCGACCGCAGGACCACGGCCGCCGTCGAGCCGTTCGACTTCCCGTCGGGCGACTCGCGGTACCACAACTACGCCGAGATGAACGCGGAGATCGACCAGCGGATCGCCGCCCACCCGGACATCATGAGCAAACGGGTCATCGGCAAGAGCCACCAGGGTCGTGACATCGTCGCCATCAAGGTCAGCGACAACGTGGCGGCCGACGAGAACGAACCCGAGGTGCTCTTCACCCACCACCAGCACGCGCGCGAGCACCTCACCGTCGAGATGGCGCTGTATCTGCTCCGCGAGTTCGGCGAGGACTACGGCAGCGACTCCCGGGTGACCAACGCGGTGAACGGCCGCGAGATCTGGATCGTCCCCGACCTCAATCCGGACGGCGGCGAGTACGACATCGCCACCGGGTCCTACCGCAGCTGGCGCAAGAACCGGCAGCCCAACTCCGGATCGTCAAACGTCGGCACCGACATGAACCGCAACTGGAACTTCAAGTGGGGCTGCTGCGGCGGATCTTCCGGTTCCACCGGCTCGGAGACCTACCGGGGCCGGGCAGCGGAGTCCGCTCCCGAGGTGAAGGTCGTCGCCGACTTCGTGCGCTCCCGTGTCGTCGGGGGCAAGCAGCAGATCAGGACCGGCATCGACTTCCACACGTACAGCGAGCTGGTGCTGTGGCCGTACGGCTACACGACGGCCGACACCGCCCCGGGCCTGACCCGGGACGACCGCGACGCCTTCGCCGCGGTCGGACGGAAGATGGCCGCGAGCAACGGCTACACCCCCGAGCAGTCCAGCGACCTCTATGTCACGGACGGGTCGATCGACGACTGGCTGTGGGGCAACCAGAAGATCTTCGCCTACACCTTCGAGATGTACCCGTCGGGCTTCGGCGGCGGCGGCTTCTACCCGCCCGACGAGGTGATCGAGCGGGAGACCGCCCGCAACCGCGACGCGGTGCTCCAGCTGCTGGAGAACTCGGACTGCATGTACCGCTCCATCGGGAAGGAGCAGCAGTACTGCTCCTGACCCGCCCGGGCCGTCAGACCGTGCGGCCCCCGAGATAGAAGCCGAGCACAGGCGCGATCTGCGCGCACCATTCGCGCAGTCGCGCCTGTCGCCGTGCTCCGACGCGGCACTCGTAGAACATGCCGTTCGCATGCACGACACCGACCAGGAGGCAGGAGCCGCGGGAGGTGTGGTGGACCGTCTGGATCTCGGACCAGGCGAAGTCGGCCCGCCTCCCCTCCTGGTCGAAAGCGATGCCGGCCGCATCGACGAGTACCGCGTTGCGCGCGTCGGCGGCGAGGAACTCGGGGCCCTCGGGCAGGACGGGCGGAGCGGGCGCGTACACCCCGGGCGCGTACATCGGGGCCGCCGGGGGATGCAACGGCAGCGGCGGACCGAACCCGGGCGGCGCCGGGGCGTGCGGGGGCGACGCGGCAGGCGGGGACATGGGCGTCGGGGACACCGGCAGCGGGATCGTCTCCTGCGGCCGGTCCGGGTCCCAGCCCGGCAGGATCGCGGCCATGCGCCGCCGGAAGTCGTCCTCGGTACCGGCCTCGTACAGCGGCAGGAACATCGGATGGGAGCCGAACTGCCAGACGGCACCCGTGCGTTTGACGACAAGATCGGGCCCGTTGCCGTACAGCATGTCCCCGCCGTCGAAGTACGCGTCGGGCTGGGTGGCGACCAGATAGGCGAACCCGCTGTCCGAGATCCGCCGTTCTGCGTACCGGGGGCCGTACTTGCCGCGCACCCAGTCACGGACCTGTTCGAATGTCAGCACGCACCGAGCCTAGCCCGGCAGGCGCCTGCTCCTGTCAGGCACCTGCCGGGTCGCTCGGCCGGGGGCCCGGCCGGCGGTCAGACGACCAGGCTGAGCGCCGCCGCGACCACGAATCCGGCCACCGACAGGACCGACTCCAGGACGGTCCACGACTTCAGGGTGTCTCGCTCGGAGATACCGAAGTACTTCGAAACGATCCAGAATCCGCCGTCGTTGACGTGCGAGGCGAAGATCGAACCGGCCGAGATCGCCATGATGACCAGTGCCAGGAACGCCTGCGAGTGGCCGCCGTTCTCGACGAGCGGCAGCACGATGCCCGCTGTGGTGACGATGGCGACCGTCGCCGAGCCCTGCGCCACCCGCAGGACGAGCGAGATCAGGTACGCGAGGACGATGACGGGCAGTCCGACGTCGTTGAAGGTGTCGGACAGCGCCTGCGCGACGCCGCTCGCCTTGAGGATCGCGCCGAAGACACCGCCGGCGCCGACGACGAGCAGGATGTTGCCGACCGGCTTCAGGGACTGCGTCGACACCGACTCGAGCGACTTGCGCGACCAACCGCGCCGGATGCCCAGCAGCCAGTACGCCAGGAACAGGGCGATGGTCAGGGCGACGAACGGGTTGCCGAAGAACTCGATGACCGAACGCAGCGTGGACGGGTCGAGGGCGATGGAGGAGAACGTCGCGGCGAGGATGAGCAGCAGCGGCGTTCCGATGATGGCGAGGACCGTGGACAGGGCGACCGGGCCCTCCTGCGGGGCGCGGCCCGCGGCGGCCTGCTCGGCGGCGACGGCGGCCTTGGCGTCCTCCGCGGCCTCCAGCATGTCCTGGGGCACCTCGACGAACAGGCGCTTGCCGATCCAGGCGGCATACCCCCAGGCGGCGAGGACCGCCGGGATGCCGACGACCAGGCCCATCAGGATGACCCAGCCGAGGGAGACGTCGAACAGCCCGGCGGCGGCGACGGGACCGGGGTGCGGCGGCAGGAACGCATGGGTCATGGACAGACCGGCGAGCAGCGGCATCGCGTAGAGGATGATCGACTTGCCGGAACGCTTGGCGGCGGCGTACACGATCGGTGCGAGGACGAAGATGCCGACGTCGAAGAAGACCGGGATACCGAAGATCAGACCGGTGAGTCCCATGGCGAGCGGGGCGCGCTTCTCGCCGAACAGGCCCAGCAGCCGGGAGCTCAGCACCTCCGCTCCACCGCTGACCTCGAGGATCGCGCCGAGCATGGTGCCCAGGCCGATGATGATGGCGACATGGCCGAGGATGCCGCCCATGCCGGTTTCGATGACGGAGACGGCCGCGGACTTCTGGACGGTGCCGAAGAGTTCGGTGACGGACAGGCCCGCCGCGAGGCCGACGGCTATGGAGACGGCGAGCAGGGCGACAAACGGCTGCAGCCGGACCTTGATGATCAGCACCAGAAGCAGGGCGATGCCCAGAGCGGCGACGGTCAGCAGACCCGCGGTGCCGTCGATGATCGTGAGCAGTCCCCCGGTGTGGGGAGTGGGTGGTGGTGGCGCGTCAGCGGCGAGGAACATGGCGGCTCGTTTCCGTTTTCGGCAAGGGAGGGGCGCGGCACGGCGCTTCGGGGAGGAGCGCCGTGCCGTACAGCGGGGGATTCAGGAAGATCAGCCCAGGACTGCCAGGGCGTCGATCTCGATGAGCAGGCCGGCGGGGAGGCCGACGTAGACCGTCGTACGGGCGGCGGGGGCGGCCGTGAGGTCCTTGAAGTACTCGTTGTAGATCGCGTTCATCTCGGCGAAGTGGTCGACGTCCGTGAGGTAGACGCGGATCATCATCACGTCGTCCCAGCTCGCACCGCCCTCCTCGAGGATCGCCTTGACGTTGGCGAGCGTCTGGAGGGTCTGCTCGCGCAGCGTCGGCCCCGCCGGGGTGGGTGCCTGGCCCTCGACGGCCGGGAGGAAGCCGACCTGGCCGGCGACCTGCAGGATGTTGCCCTTGCGGACGCCGTGGGAGAACTTGGCGGGCGGCGCGGTGTGGGTGCTCGGGGTGAGGGCGGTCTTCTCGGTCATGCGCGTGCTTCCTGTTGGGGGGTCTGTCCTGAGTACTCCCGGCTGATGGCGTCGGCGGTGCGGCGCACGAGCGGGAGCAGGGTGAGGAGTTCGTCGGCCGTGACGACGACGTTCGGCGCCGAGACCGACATCGCGGCGACGACGCGGCCGTCCGCACCGCGGATGGGGGCGGCGATGCAGTTGATGGACTCCTCGTGGCCGCCGAGGTCGGTGGCCCAGCCACGTTCGGCCACGGTCGCCAGCTCCTTGAGGAAGGCGGTGGCGTTCGGGATCGAACGGGACGTGTACATGGGGAAGTCGAGCTTCTCGGCGACGGCGCGCCGCTCGGCCTCCGGCAGGTCGGCCAGGAGCAGCTTGGCCACTGCCGCGACGGTGATCGCGACGGGCTTGCCGATACGGGAGTACATCCGCACCGGATAGCGGCTCTCGACCTTGTCGATGTAGAGGACTTCGCTCTCCTCGTACACGGCGAGATGGACGGTGTGCCCGATCTGCTCGTTCAGGGCGACGAGGTGCGTGTGCGCGATCTCGCGTACGTCGAGGTTCTCGACGGCCTCCTGGGCGAGGGCGAACAGCCGGGCGCCGAGGCGGTACCGCTGGTCCTGCTGCCGGTAGACGAGACCGTGCTCGTGGAGTGTGCGCAGCAGCCGCAGGGCGGTCGACTTGTGCACGCCGAGGCGTTCGGCGACCTGTCCGAGGTCGGCCGGCCCCTCCGCGAGCAGCGGAAGGATGCTCAGCGCGCGGTCGACGGTCTGACTCATGGCGTACGTACCTCCTGGTCCTGGCCCGTCCACCCGGGGCCGAGGTGCAGTCTCCCCCAGGCATCGTCGTCCAGGGCGACGAGCCGGTCGGCGTGGACGGCGGAGGGCGGGACCGCCAGGTCGGCGTCGACGGTGAGCGTGGCCGCGGCCCACAGGTGCCCGTGCCGCAGCCGCTCCCGGCTGCTCAGTCCGCGCAGGGTCGCGGACAGGAACCCGGCGGCGAAGGCGTCGCCGGCCCCGACGGGCGCGGTGACGGTGACGTGGGGGGCCGGGGCGGGGGTGACCGTGTCGGGCAGGCCCTGCGCGCAGCGGTCGTACACCACCGCGCCCTCCGCGCCCCGCTTCACCACCAGCACGGCCGGTTCCGGCAGAGCGTCCCGGATCGCGTCCGCGCCCCGCACTCCCCACGCCTCCTGCGCCTCGTCCTCCCCCACGAACACGATGTCCGCCCCGCGCGCCAGCTCCAGCAGGACCTTCGCGCCGGACGGGTCACGCCACAGGCCGGGGCGGTGGTTGACGTCGAACGAGACGAGAGGACGGCCGTCCCGCCCTGCGGTGAGGTCGCGCATCAGGGCGAGGCAGTCGGACGACAGGGCAGCGGTGATGCCGGAGAGGTGCAGCATCCGGCCGGACCACAGGGCGTCGTACGACACGGTCCGCGGCGACATCGCGGACGCCGCCGACCCGGCCCGGTAGTACTGGACCTCGTGCGCGTCCGTCGCCCGGTCGGTCGCGGTACGGAAGTAGATGCCCGTGGGCCGCTCGGGGTCCCGTGTCACCGCCGAGGTGTCCACCCCGTAGGCCGCGATGGCCTCGGTGAGGTGGTCGCCGAAGCCGTCCGCGCCGACCCGGCCCACCCAGCGCGTGTGGTGTCCGGCCGCCGCGAGCGCACATGCCACGTTGGACTCGGCGCCGCCGATGCCGCGCAGGAACGACGGCACGTCGGCGAGGCGCCCTGCCCGGGTGGGCAGGAACGTGACCATGGACTCGCCGAGACAGACGACGTCCACGGGTCCGTGCGCGCTCACGGTCATGATCGCGGGGGCTCCTCGCTGGTCGGTGACCGGGCCCATTGACCCGGTGTCGGCTCGGATGTTAGACAGCGCTAAGCGAAATACGCAATGGGCGTTGCACATGACGCAACGCTATGGAGGAGGGCTCCCATGGCTGCCGACAACGCCGTCGCACGGCTCGCCGGTGAACCGGTCGACCACCGCTTCAAGGCGCTCCCGCCCGATGCGGAGGGCCTCACCGTCGGGGAACTGGCGGCCGCTCGCCGCAACCTGTTCACCGACGGCTTCACCACGCCCGTCCTCGCCCTGTCCGCCGAGTCCGTCGAGCACAACCTGGCCCTCCTCGAGACCTACTCGCAGCGCCACCAGCTCGCTTTCGCGCCGCACGGCAAGACGTCCATGTCCCCGCAGCTCTTCGAGCGCCAGCTGGAGCACGGCGCCTGGGGCATCACCGCCGCCGTACCGCACCAGGCCCGCGTCTACCGCGCGTACGGAATCCAGCGGATCTTCCTGGCCAACGAGGTCGTCGACGCCGCGGCACTGCGCTGGATCGCGGGCGAGCTGGACACCGACCCCGAGTGCCGTTTCATCACCTACGTGGACTCCGTCCGCGGCGTCGAGCTGATGGACGAGGCCCTGCGCGGCGTCTCGCGCCCCCTCGAGGTCGTGGTCGAGCTCGGCGCCGGCGAGGGAGCCCGCACCGGGGCCCGCACGGAGGCCGACTGCGCGGCCGTCGCCGACGCGGTCGCCGCCACCGGAACGCTGCGTCTGGCCGGTGTCGCCGGATACGAAGGCGAGGTACCGCAGGCCGACAGCGAGCGCGTACGGGACTGGCTGCGCCGACTCGTCGCGCTCGCCGCGGACTTCGACAAGGCGGGCCGGTTCGACGGCACCGAGGAGATCGTGATCAGCGCCGGCGGCAGCGCGTGGTTCGACGCGGTCGCCGACGTGTTCGCGGAGATCCCCGAACTGTCGCTGCCGGTACTGAAGCTGCTGCGCTCGGGCGCGTACGTGTCGCACGACGACGGCCACTACCGGCATCTCACCCCCTTCAACCGGGTCCCGCAGGAGGGCGCGCTCCAGCCCGCGTTCCGTCTGTGGGCCCAGGTCGTCTCACGGCCCACCCCGGACCAGGCCTTCGTCAACGCGGGCAAGCGGGACGCGGCGTACGACCTCGACCTCCCGGTGGCACAGGCCGTGCGCGACGCCCGCACCGGCGAGATCCGCCCGGCCGACGGCATCACCGTCTCCGCCCTCTCCGACCAGCACGGCTGGCTCCGAACGACCCCGGAGGCCGACGTGGAGGTCGGCGACTGGGTGGGGATGGGGCTGTCGCACCCGTGCACGTCGTTCGACAAGTGGCAGCTGATTCCGGTGGTGGAGCGGGACGGGACGGTCACCGACTTCATCCGCACGTTCTTCTGACCCTGCGGGGGCGTTTTCCCCACCCCGCCCCTTCCCGATACCGGGGGCTCCGCCCCCGGACCCCCGGGCCTCAATCTCCCCCTACGGCCTGGCGGCCGTGGGAGGTACCCCCAGCGAGGCTGGATTTCGCGGAGCGAAATCAGCCCGTCCGGCGTTTGAGGACACCGCGCG
>NZ_JBEXRZ010000130.1:0-20285 GCF_040613325.1 Streptomyces sp. NPDC006283
GAGGCGATGTCGTGCGTGACGATGAGGAACGTCGCGTCGATCTGCGCGTTGAGGTCGACGATGAGCTGGTTCAGATAGGCGACGCGTACGGGGTCCGGGGCTTGCCCCGGTAACGGGAAGGGGAGGGGAGGGGAACAGCCCCGCAGGGCCACACCCCCGCCCCGCCCACCTCACACGTACTTCTTCAGCTCCCGCCGCGCCAGCGACCGCTGATGCACCTCGTCCGGCCCGTCCGCCAGCTTCAGCGTCCGCGCCGCCGCCCACAGCTCCGCCAGCGGGAAGTCCTGGCTGACTCCGCCCGCGCCGTGCACCTGCACCGCCTTGTCGAGGATGTCGACGACCGCCCTCGGCGTCGCGATCTTGATCGCCTGGATCTCCGTGTGCGCACCGCGATTGCCGACCGTGTCCATGAGCCACGCCGTCTTCAGCACCAGCAGCCGCAGCTGCTCCACCGTCACCCGCGCGTCCGCGATCCAGTTCTGCACGACGCCCTGCTGGGCGATCGCCTTGCCGAACGCCTCACGGGACACGGCCCGCCGGCACATGAGCTCGATCGCCCGCTCCGCCATGCCGATCAGCCGCATGCAGTGGTGGATGCGGCCCGGACCGAGGCGCGCCTGGGCGATCGCGAAGCCGCCGCCCTCCTCGCCGATCAGGTTCGACGCCGGCACACGTGCGTCGGTGAAGACCACCTCCGCGTGACCGCCGTGGGAGTGGTCCTCGTAGCCGTAGACCTGCATGGCCCGGCGGACCTCGACACCGGGGGTGTCGCGCGGCACCAGGATCATCGACTGCTGGCGGCGGATGTCCTCGCCGTCGGGGTCGGTCTTGCCCATGACGATGAAGATCTTGCAGTCGGGGTTCATCGCCCCGGAGATGTACCACTTGCGGCCGTTGACGACGTAGTCGTCGCCGTCCCGGTCGATCCGGGTCTGGATGTTCGTCGCGTCGGAGGAGGCGACCTCCGGCTCGGTCATCGCGAAGGCAGAGCGGATCTCGCCCGCGAGCAGCGGCTCCAGCCACTGCTTCTTCTGCTCGTCGTTGCCGAACTGTGCGAGCACCTCCATGTTCCCGGTGTCGGGTGCCGCGCAGTTCAGGGCGGTCGGCGCGAGGTGCGGGCTGCGGCCGGTGATCTCGGCGAGCGGCGCGTACTGCAGGTTCGTCAGGCCCGCGCCGTGCTCGGAGTCGGGCAGGAAGAGGTTCCACAGGCCCCGCTTGCGGGCCTCCGCCTTGAGCTCCTCCACGATCGCGGGGGTGTCCCACGGGGAGGCAAGCGCGGCGCGCTGCTCCTCCGCGACCGGTTCCGCCGGGTAGACGTGCTCGTCCATGAACGCGAGAAGTTCGGCCCGGAGCTCTTCCGTACGCGCGTCGAATGCGAAGTCCATGAGTTACTCAGCCTTCCTGGAGGGTGGTGAGGCCGTGCTCGATGAAAAGGGGGACGAGATCGCCGATCCGGTCGAAGCCGGCGCCGACGGTCTGGCCGAGGGTGTAGCGGTAGTGGATGCCCTCGAGGATCACGGCGAGCTTGAACCAGGCGAACGCCGTGTACCAGGAGATGGCGGAGGTGTCGCGGCCGGAGCGCTCCGCGTACCGCTCGATCAGTTCGGCGGGCGACGGGTGGCCCGCCGCGCCCGCGGTGGTGCTGACGGGGGAGTCGGGCAGTTCCAGCCGCTTGCTGTACATCACCAGCAGACCGAGGTCGGTCAGTGGGTCGCCGAGGGTGGACATCTCCCAGTCCAGGACGGCCTTGATCCGGTCGTCGTCGCCGATCAGGACGTTGTCGAGGCGGTAGTCGCCGTGGACGACGGTGGCGGCCGGGGAGTCGGGCAGTTCGCGGCCGAGCGCGGCGTGCAGCTCGTCGATGCCGGCCAGGTCGCGGCCCCGGGAGGCCGCCAGTTGCTTGCCCCAGCGGCGCAGCTGCCGGTCGAGGAAACCCTCCGGCCGGCCGAAGTCGCCGAGACCGACCGCCTCGGGGTCGACGGCGTGCAGGTCGACGAGGGTGTCGACCAGGGAGAGCACGGCGGCGCGGGTGCGCTCGGGGCCGAGCGGGGCGAGCTGTTCGGCGGTGCGGTACGGGGTGCCGTCCACGAACTCCATGACGTAGAACGGTGATCCGATGACCGACTCGTCCTCGCACAGCAGCACCGGCTGCGGCACGGGCACGGCGGTCGGGGCGAGCGCGCTGATCACCCGGTGCTCGCGCTTCATGTCGTGCGCGGTCGCGAGCACATGGCCGAGCGGCGGTCTGCGCACGACCCAGCGGGAGGTGCCGTCGGTGACGGCGTAGGTGAGGTTGGAACGACCGCCCTGGATCAGCCGGGCGCTGAGCGGTCCGTCCACCAGTCCTGGCCGCTCGCGGTCGAGATGGCCGCGCAGCTGGTCGGGATCGAGACCTGGCGGGACTGAGCTCATGATGCGCACCTCCGGGGGGCGGTCCTGGGGAACGCGTTCATGATGACCGACCAGTCGGTATGTCGTCCAGTGGGCCGGTCGAAGCGATGCCTGGATCACATCCGAAGGCGGCCGGCCGGGCCGGCCGGCCGCCGCGGACCATTCACCCGGTGCCCGCCCGGAACGTTCAGGCGTGGCAGGCCACTGGAACCCCGCCGTTCATCGCGGCCATGTCGGCGAACACCGCCGCCGCATCGAGCGGCGAACCCTCCGCCTGCCCGTCCAGCTCCGCGTAGGCCCGGTGCAGGTTTGCGACCAGCCGTTCGCTCTCCCGGAGGGCGGCTAAGACCCCGAGGTCCGCGCCGCGCGCCGTCTGAAGCGGCGTGAGTCCCTTGGCGTGCCCCTCCTCCGCCAGTTCGGCGACGAACCGCAGATAGCGTTCGGTCGCGTCGTACGCCGACGGATCGGTGATCGGCCCGTGACCGGGTACGACGGTCTCGGCACCGAGCGAGCGCAGCATGTCGAGGGCCCGCAGGGAGCCGCTCAAGGAGCCCATCGGCACGAAGGGCGTGCCGCCGTTGAAGATCAGATCGCCGGTGAACACGATCCCCTGGCCCGGCAGGTGGACCACCGTGTCACCGAGGGTGTGGGCGGCCCGGTCGGGGTGGATGAGCCGGACCTCGACGTCCCCGACGTGGACCGTCAGCCGGTCGTTGTACGTCAGCGTCGGCGCGGTGATCCGGATGTCGCCGAAGTCGGTCTGCGGCCAGATCAGATGGAGCTGGTGGCCCGCCGAGAGCAGTTCGCTCCGGCAGGAGTCGTGGCCGATGACGGTCGCTTCCGGGAGGAAGACTCCGTTGCCGTAGGTGTGGTCGCCGTGGTGATGGGTGTTGACGACCGTGCGGGGGAGCGGGGCGCCGGTCGCCAGCAGTGCCTCGCGCAGCGCCCTGGCGCGCCGCTCGGTGGCGGCGGTGTCGACGAGGAGCGTCGACTCCCCGTCGCTGACGAATCCCGCGTTGTTCAGGCACCAGCCGCCGTCGGGCTGGACATAGGCGTGCACGTCGGGCGCGAGTCGGACGGTGTAGGGCTCGGTGGCAGGCAACTGGGCTCCCCCGGGGTCGGGTCGTGGTCGAAGTGGCTCCCAGAGCCTGCCAGTTGGCCTTCGGCGGGGGAAACGGCGGGATCGGGTGTGTCGCCGGTCGACGCGCGCCTGGTGCGACCGGGTTCACCGGTGGCCGGCCGGTGTCTCAGTGGTCGTCCCAGTGCCCCTCGTGCTCGGCGTGCCGGTGCCCGTCGTGGAGGTAGTCGACATGGTCGCCGTGCACCACCGCGGGGTGGCCGCAGCCGGCGCCGTGTTCGTGGACGTGCCCGCTGTGCGACACGTGCTCGCCCGGCTCGCACTCGTCCCAGTGGCCGGAGTGCTCCCTGTGGAGATGTCCGTCGTGCTCGTAGTCGACGTGGTCGCCGTGCGGGATCTCCGTGTGGCCGCAGGTGGGACCGTGTGCGTGCGCGTGGGCGGTGTGCTCGTGGTGGAGGACGGTCATGGCGCTCACCTTTGGTGTGGTTCGTACCGCTCTGTCTGGTTCCAGGCTAGTGGGCACCGGCGGGCCCGCCGCCTTCGCGTCACCCCCCACACCGCGCCCGCGTCGCGAGGAAGCGAGCGCTCGCACCGGGAGACATCCGCGCACGCGCGGCGTCAGACCACGATCGCCACCGCGAAGGCCGCCAGAGCCAGGACGCACACCACGGCCCCGATCGCCGCCCCCGCCGGCATGGCCGTCGGCCGGGCGGCCTCCATCGCGCCGATGCGCCGGTGGGCGACGGCCAGGAAACCCCACCATGCGACGAGGCTCAGTCCCACCGCGAGCACCGCCTCCTGCGCCGCCTGCCTGGCCGCCAGAACCGCCACCACCGTGCAGGACAGGGTGGTGCGGCGCCACGCCAGCCGGGTCCGCTCCGGCTGCAGCCCCGGATCGCGCTCGGGAGTCGTCATACGCCGCCCCGGGCCACGACCACCACCACCATCGCGATCGCCACGACGGCGATCACCACCGCGAGCAGCGCCGGGAACCGGGACGTCGGCAGATCTTCGCCGCGGCGCATCGCCCGCTCGCACCGTACCCAGTGGTTCACGGCCCGCACGGCGCACGCCGCGCCGGCCCCGATCAGCGCGAGCGCCAGCCCGGCGCGCACCCCCCAGCGCAGATCCGGCAGGAACTGATCGACCGCGAAGCCGCCGCCGATGAGCGCGAGCGCGGTACGGAGCCAGGCGAGAAAGGTCCGCTCGTTCGCGAGCGAGAACCGGTAGTCGGGGGTCTCGCCCTCCTCCTCGATCCGCCGGGGCGCGAACCACAGGCGCAGGCTCTGTACGAAGTCGCTCACGCAGCGCACACTACCCGCGGCTCCGCGCGGGCGGCCCGCCCACCGCTCTCACCCCTGACCTCGGCCCGTGCGGTGCACCTTGAGCCGCTCGTAGGCGGCCAGTCCGTCCGGCACCCAGTCCCATTCGCCGAGCCGCGCCTCGAGTTCGGCCTCGGTGAGGAACGCGTGCCAGGCGACTTCCTCCACCTGCGGATCCACCGGCAGCGCGCAGCGGACCTCGTACACGTACGACCACCAGGTCCGGGCGGGATCGCCGCCACCGTCGTAGAGGAACTTGAACAGCGGTACGGGAGTGGGCAGTCCGCGCACCCCCAGCTCCTCCTCCGCCTCGCGCAGCGCCGCCTCGTCGTACCGCTCGCCCGCTCCCACGACCCCGCCGACGAACATGTCGTACCGGGACGGGAAGACCAGCTTCGTCGGGGTGCGGCGGTGCACGAAGATCCGCCCGGCCGCATCCCTGGCCAGGATGAACACGCACCGGTGGCGCAGCCCCCTGGCGTACGCCTCGCCGCGCGGCGCCCGGCCGACGACGCGGTCGTGCTCGTCGACGATGTCGAGAATCTCCTCAGCGCTCATGCCGCTCATCCAAGCACCGCACCGACAGGGATTGACTTGTTACTGAGCCGTACCGAAGATCGGGGGCACCCGGCCCGACGAAGGATGGAAGCCCATGGCGTACGACGCTGATGTGATCGTGATCGGGGCCGGTCTCGCGGGCCTCGTGGCCACCGCCGAACTCGTCGACGCCGGACGGAAGGTCATCCTTCTCGACCAGGAGCCGGAGCAGTCCATCGGCGGGCAGGCGCACTGGTCCTTCGGCGGCCTGTTCCTCGTCGACTCGCCCGAGCAGCGCCGGATGCGGATCAGGGACAGCCATGCGCTCGCACTCCAGGACTGGCTCGGCACGGCGGGCTTCGACCGCGACGAGGACCGCTGGCCGCGCAAGTGGGCAGAGGCTTACGTCGACTTCGCCGCGGGGGAGAAGCGGTCCTGGCTGCACGCCCAGGGGGTGCGGTTCTTCCCCGTCGTGGGCTGGGCCGAGCGCGGCGGTTACGACGCGAACGGCCACGGCAACTCCGTACCCCGCTTCCACATCACCTGGGGCACCGGACCCGGCATCGTCGCCCCCTTCGAGCGGCGGGTACGGGAGGGAGTCGCACGAGGGCTGGTGCAGCTGAAGTTCCGGCACAAGGTCACCGGACTGGGCAGCAGCGCGGGCAGCCCGGACACGGTGAGCGGTGAGATCCTCGAGCCGTCGGACGCCGAGCGCGGCGCAGCGAGCGGCCGGGAGGCCGTCAGCTCCTTCGAGCTGCGGGCACAGGCGGTGATCATCACCTCCGGCGGGATCGGCGGCAACCACGATCTCGTCCGCGCCCAGTGGCCGAAGCGGCTCGGCACCCCTCCCGAGAAGCTGCTCTCCGGCGTCCCCGCCCACGTCGACGGCCTGATGCTCGGCGTCGCGGAGCGCGCCGGCGCGAGCCACATCAACCGGGACCGGATGTGGCACTACACCGAGGGCATCGAGAACTGGAGCCCGATCTGGGCGAAGCACGGCATCCGCATCCTGCCCGGGCCGTCGTCACTCTGGCTGGACGCACGCGGCAAGCGGCTGCCCGTGCCGCTGTTCCCCGGCTTCGACACCCTCGGCACACTCGAGCACATCATGCGGTCGGGCCACGACTACACATGGTTCGTGCTCGACCAGAAGATCATCGGCAAGGAGTTCGCCCTCTCGGGCTCCGAGCAGAACCCGGACCTGACGGGCAAGTCGATCCGGGACGTGTTCGTACGGGCGAGGGCGGATGTGCCGGCGCCGGTCAAGGCGTTCATGGACAACGGCGTGGACTTCGTCGTGGAGAAGGACCTGAGCGCTCTGGTGCGCGGCATGAACGAGCTCACCGGGGACGGGCTGATCGACGAGACGGAGCTGCGCCGCGAGATCACGGCGCGAGACCGGGAGATCACCAACCCGTTCACGAAGGACCTCCAGGTCATGGCCGTACGGGGCGCCCGGAAGTACCTCGGCGACAAGCTGATCCGCACCGCCACGCCGCACCGCATCCTCGACCCGAAGGCCGGCCCGCTCGTCGCCGTCCGGCTCAACATCCTTACCCGCAAGTCGCTGGGCGGTCTGGAGACCGACCTGTCGGCCCGGGTGCTCGGAGGGGACGGCGCCCCGCTGCCGGGCCTGTACGCGGCGGGCGAGGTGTCGGGCTTCGGTGGCGGCGGCGTGCACGGCTACCGATCGCTGGAGGGCACGTTCCTCGGCGGCTGCATCTTCTCGGGCCGCGCGGCGGGGCGGGCGGCGGCGGCCGCGGTGGCGTAACGGGGTTCGCCTGCGGCGGGCCCGCAACTCGCGTGCGACGAAACTCCGACCTCCTCCACCCCCTGGCACTCCGCCCGCGCAAGTGCTCGAATCGAAGCGTGACCACTCACGACCCCGAACCCGAGCCCGAACCGGGACCCGAGCCCGAACCGGGATCCGAGCCCGGCCCTGCTCCCGGCGAGCCGGGCGAAGAGCGCGGCGCCCCCCTCGGCCGACGGCTTGTGCTCGGCATGCTCGGGCTCGGCGCCGTCGGCGTAGCCACCGCGCCGTATGTGCAGCGCGGCATGGAGGCGTTCCTCGGAGCGGCGGCCGACAAGGACCCGACCGGGCTCAGCGGGCTCCTCCCGAACGGAGGCGGTTTCCGCTACTACTCCGTCGCCGCCTCGGTTCCCCGCAAGGATGCCCGGAACTACCGCCTCACCATCGACGGCCTGGTCGAAAACCCCACCACCTACACGCTCGCCGACCTGCGGTCCCTTCCGCAGACCCGGGTCGTACGGGACGTGCAGTGCGTCACCGGGTGGCGCGTGCCGGACACGCCCTTCGAAGGGGTGAAGCTCTCGCATCTCCTGGATGCCGCCGGCGTGCGCCCCGAGGGGCGGGCCATCCGTTTCACTTGTTTCGACGGCACCTACAGCGAGAGCCTGACGCTCTCGCAGGCCCGCCGCGACGACGTCCTCGTCGCACTGCGGATGCAGGACAAGCCGGTCAGCCACGCGCACGGCGGCCCCGTCCGCCTCTATGTGGCGCCGATGTACTTCTACAAGTCGGCGAAGTGGCTGTCCGGGATCACCGTCACCCCGGGCGTCGTCCCCGGCTACTGGGAGGAGCGGGGCTATGACGTCGACGCATGGGTCGGCCGGTCCAACGGCCGCACCGACGCCCCCACGGTCTGAAGTCCCCGCGCGCCGAGCGAGATTCAGCCTGGCCGAGCGCTGGGTGCATCGCACGACAGCCGCTCTGATGCTGCTCTGCATCGCGACGGCCGCGGCCCTCTACGTCCCCCAGCTCGCCGAGCTCGTCGGCCGCCGCCATCTCGTGGTCACCGTCCACGAGTGGTCGGGGCTGCTGCTGCCCGTCCCGTTCCTGCTGGGCCTCTGCTCCCGCGCCTTCCGGGCCGATCTGCGCCGGCTGAACCGCTTCGCTCCGCACGACCGCGAGTGGCTGCGCGCCGTACGCCGCCGGGCTTCCGCCCGGCCGGCGGGCAAGTTCAACGCCGGGCAGAAGATCTACGCGGCCTGGATCGCGGGCGCCGTCCTCGTCATGCTCGGCACCGGGCTGCTGATGTGGTTCACCGACCTCGCGCCGCTGGTGTGGCGGACGAGCGCCACCTTCGTCCACGACTGGCTCGCGCTCGCCATCGGGATCGTCGTCGCAGGACACATAGCGATGGCGCTCGCCGACCCGGAGGCACGCCGCGGCATGCGTACCGGGTCGGTCGAGCGCCAGTGGTCGCGCGACCGCCACCCGAAGTGGTGACGGCGAGCGCGGCGGACCGGTCCGTGCCCGATCCGCCGCGCTCGTGAGCAGTACGACCTGCAACGCCCGTGAGCCGTACGCCTACAACACGAGTGACAGCAGCAGCACGAACACGATGCCGACGACCGAGATGATCGTCTCCATCACCGACCAGGTCTTGATCGTCTGGCCGACGCTCATGCCGAAGTACTCCTTGACCAGCCAGAAGCCGGCGTCGTTGACATGGCTGAAGAACAGGGAGCCGGCGCCGATCGCGAGCACCAGCAGCGCGGCGTGCGATGTCGACATGTCGGCGGCGAGCGGGGCGACTAGACCGGCCGCGGAGATCGTGGCCACGGTCGCGGAGCCGGTCGCGAGCCGGATCGCCACGGCGATCAGCCAGGCGAGCAGCAGCGTCGGGATGGCCCAGTTCTCGGAGAACTCCAGGATCATCTGGCCGACACCGATGTCGATGAGCGTCTGCTTGAAGCCGCCGCCGGCGCCGACGATCAGCAGAACGCCCGCGATCGGAACGAGCGACTTCTCGACGGTCGAGGAGAGCCGGTCCTTGGTGAAGCCGGCGGCGCGGCCCAGGGTGAACAGACCGACGATCACGGCGGCGAGCAGTGCGATCAGCGGCGATCCGATGACGTCGGTGACCCGCTGCACGCCGTGCTCGGGGTTGTCCACGACGATGTCGACGAGCGCCTTGGCCATCATCAGGACGACCGGCAGCAGAACCGTGGCGACGGTGGCGACGAAACTCGGGCGCTTCTCGAGGTCGTCCGAGGCGCGCTGGGGGATCATCTTCTCGGGCGCCGGGATGTCGACCCAGCGGGCGGCGTACTTGGAGAACACCGGACCGGCGATGATCACCGTCGGTATCGCCACGACCAGGCCCAGCGCGAGGGTCACGCCGAGGTTGGCGCCGATGGCGTCGATCGCGACCAGCGGGCCGGGGTGCGGCGGGATGAGGCCGTGCATCACGGACAGGCCGGCGAGGGCCGGGATGCCGATCCGCATCAGCGAGTAGTTGCCGCGCTTGGCCACCATGAGGACCACGGGGATCAGCAGGACGATGCCGACCTCGAAGAAGAGCGGCAGCCCGATGATCGAGGCGATCAGAACCATCGCCCACGGCATCGCACGCCCGCCCGCCTTGGCGAGGATCGTGTCGACGATCTGGTCCGCTCCCCCGGAGTCGGCCAGGAGCTTGCCCAGGATCGCGCCCAGCGCGATCAGCACGCCGACGCCCGCCACGGTGGAGCCGAGGCCGAGCGTGAACGAGGTGATCGTCTTGTCCAGGGGCGCACCGGCGAACGCGCCCAGCGCGAGCGAACCGATGGTCAGCGCCAGGAAGGCGTGCAGCTTGAACTTGGTGATGAGCAGGACGATGACGGCGATGCCCGCGAGGACGGCGATGCCGAGCTGGGCGTTGCCCGCCGAGGTGATCGGTTCGGCGGCATCCGCTGCCAGCATCTCGACGCTGAGACTGGTCACGGTGATTCCTTAGCTTGCGAGCCGGCGCAGCGCGGCGACGGCGCGTTCGGTGATTTCTTCGGGGGTGCCGGACACATCGACGGCGACGCCCGCCTCGTCCTCCGCCAGCGGCTGGAGTGTCGCGAACTGCGAGTCCAGCAGCGCCGTGGGCATGAAGTGGCCCTTGCGCTCCCTCATCCGCTGCTCGATGAGTTCGCGGGAGCCGGTGAGGTGCAGGAACACGGCCTCGGGCGCTGCCGCCCTGAGCCGGTCGCGGTACTCACGCTTGAGCGCCGAGCTGGAGACCACTCCGCCCAGCCCCGCCCTGCCGTGCGCCCATTCGCCGATGGCGTCCAGCCAGGGCCGGCGGTCGGCGTCGTCCAGCGGGGTGCCGGCCGACATCTTGGCGATGTTGGCCGGGGGATGGAAGTCGTCGCCCTCGGCGTACGGGACGCCCAGGGCGGCGGCGAGCAGGGGGCCGATCGTGGTCTTGCCGGTCCCTGCCACGCCCATCACCACGACGACGTGGGGGGTGCTCATTGCGTGCCTCGCTGTCTTCGTCGACATTCGACATCGGTCCGTCGCGCTACTGAAACCTATTAGGTACGACTTATTCAAGAGCCTGAGACGTAAACGTCATACTTTTTGTTCCGCTCCCGTCGTCGTGATCCACGCGCCGTAGGCTTTGCGCATGACCACAGAAGGCCGAGGGCTTCACACCCATGTGCTCGACACCCTCGGTCTCGCGATCACCGCGGGCGAGTACTCCGAGGGGAGCGTGCTGCGTACCGACGAGGTCGCGCAGCGCTTCGACGTCTCCCGCACCGTCGTGCGCGAAGTGGTCCGGGTCCTCGAGTCCATGCATCTGGTGGAGTCGCGGCGCCGTGTCGGTGTCACCGTGCGCCCCACCGAGGAGTGGAACGTCTACGACCCCCGCGTCATCCGCTGGCGGCTCGCCGGCGCCGACCGCCCGCGCCAGCTGCGTTCCCTGACCGTGCTGCGCTCCGCGATCGAACCGGTCGCGGCCGGCCTCGCCGCCGTCCATGCGACCCCCGAACAGTGCGCCGCCCTGACCGAGGAGGCCCTCGGCATGGTCGCCACCTCACGGGGCCATCAGCTCGAGGGATACCTGAAGCACGACGTCGCCTTCCACCGGGTCGTGCTCAACGCCTCCGGCAACGAGATGTTCGCCAGGCTCGGCGACGTGGTCGCCGAGGTCCTCGCCGGCCGCACCCACCACCATGTGATGTTCGACGACCCGGACCCGGCGGCCGTGACGCTGCACGTCCAGGTCGCCGAGGCCGTTCGCGAAGGCGATGCGGAAAGGGCCGAGCGGCTCACCCGCGAGATCGCCGTCGGAGCCCTCCAGGAGCTGGACGTTCTCGCGCCCTGAAACTCGTGACGCCCTTGGTTCATCTTGTCGAAACCTCTGAAATACCTCAGATGTATATCTGAGTGAGGTTCGCCACTGCCAAAATCCCAGGGAGCCCCGACTATGAGGCCTTGGGCCCTTTCATGCCCGGAAGCCAGGTCAGGGCGCCCCCTTCCTTCACCCCCGGGAAGACGCCGGCGCAGGCCGGGTACCGCACACCCCCTCACGAAGGCGAACGACCTCAATGAGTGACCGCACCATGGCTGCGGCCGACACGCCTGTCGCCAGCGCGACGGGTTCCCCCCACGTAGACGCCGGTGACGCCGGGTACCGCAAGGACCTCAAGTCGCGGCACATCAACATGATCGCCATCGGCGGCGCCATCGGTACGGGGCTCTTCCTCGGCGCCGGTGGCCGTATGGCCAACGCAGGCCCGTCGCTCTTCATCGCCTACGCGGTCTGCGGCGTCTTCGCCTTCTTCGTCGTGCGCGCGCTCGGCGAACTCGTCCTCTACCGCCCCTCCTCCGGCGCGTTCGTCTCCTACGCCCGCGAGTTCATGGGTGAGAAGGGCGCCTACACGGCCGGCTGGCTGTACTTCCTCAACTGGTCGACGACCGCCATCGCCGACATCACCGCGGCCGCGACCTACGCCCACTTCTGGGCGATGTTCAGCGACGTCCCGCAGTGGGTGCTGGCTCTGATCGCGCTCGCCGTGGTCCTCACCGCCAATCTCATCTCAGTGAAGTACTTCGGCGAGATGGAGTTCTGGTTCGCGATCATCAAGGTCGCCGCGCTGGTCGTCTTCATGCTCATCGGCATCTTCCTGATCGTGACCTCGCACGACATCGGCGGTCACACCCCGGGCCTCGCCACCATCGGCGACAACGGCGGCATCTTCCCCAGCGGTGTCATGCCGATGCTGCTGCTGATCCAGGGCGTCGTCTTCGCCTACGCCTCCGTCGAGCTGTGTGGCGTCGCCGCCGGTGAGACCGAGAACCCCGAGAAGATCATGCCGAAGGCGATCAACTCGATCATGTGGCGTGTCGGACTCTTCTACGTCGGCTCGGTCGTGCTGCTGGCGCTGCTGCTCCCGTACACCGCCTACTCCGGCGACGAGAGCCCCTTCGTCACCGTCTTCGACAAGCTCGGCATCCCGGGCGCGGCCGGCGTGATGAACCTCGTGGTGCTGACCGCCGCCCTGTCCAGCCTGAACTCGGGCCTCTACTCGACGGGCCGCATCCTGCGCTCCATGTCGAAGTCCGGCTCCGCGCCCAAGTTCACCGGTGTGATGAACAAGGGCGGCGTCCCCTACGGCGGCATCCTGCTCACCGCCGCCTTCGGTGTCCTCGGCGTCCTGCTCAACTACGTCATGCCCGGCGAGGCCTTCGAACTCGTGCTGAACTTCGCCTCCATCGGCATCATCGGTACCTGGTCGATGATCATGATCTGTTCGCTGCTGTTCTGGCACCGGTCCAAGGACGGCCGGGTGACCCGCCCGGCCTACCAGCTGCCCTGGGCTCCGTACACGCAGATCGTGACGCTGTTCTTCCTCGCCTCCGTCGTCGTCCTGATGTGGATGGACGAAGGCATCTCCCGCACCACCGTCAACTGCCTGCCGCTGATCGCCGCCGCGCTCGTCGGCGGCTGGTTCCTGGTCCGCAAGCGGGTCGCCGCCACTGCTGCCGCGAACAAGCAGCTCTGACCGCACCGACGAGGCCCCCGCGGGACGTCCCGCGGGGGCCTCGTCGTGCCCGGCGCGCGCACGCCCGTCCCGCCGATCAGGGCCTCCACGGCCCCGGCACGGGCCATAGTGGGTGGCGACGTCAACTGCGCGAGGAAGGGCAGGTTCTGCGATGCCGCAGCAGGTGCAAGGTGTGATCGCACCCGGGAAGAACGAGCCGGTACGGGTCGAGACGATCACCGTCCCCGACCCGGGCCCGGGCGAGGCCGTGGTGGAGGTGCGGGCCTGCGGGGTCTGCCACACCGATCTGCACTACAAGCAGGGCGGGATCAACGACGAATTCCCGTTCCTGCTCGGCCACGAGGCGGCCGGCGTCGTCGAGTCGGTCGGCGACGGCGTCACCGACGTCCGGCCCGGGGACTTCGTGATCCTCAACTGGCGTGCCGTGTGCGGCCGCTGCCGTGCCTGCGAGCGCGGACGGCCCTGGTACTGCTTCGACACCCACAACGCCCGGCAGAAGATGACACTCGCGGACGGCACCGAGCTGTCGGCGGCACTGGGCATCGGCGCCTTCGCGGAGAAGACCCTGGTCGCCGCCGGCCAGTGCACCAAGGTCGACCCCGAGGTCTCCCCGGCCGTCGCAGGCCTGCTGGGCTGCGGCGTCATGGCCGGCATCGGCGCCGCCATCAACACCGGCCAGGTCGGCCGCGGCGACAGTGTGGCCGTCATCGGCTGCGGCGGCGTCGGCGACGCGGCCGTCGTCGGCGCACGGCTCGCCGGAGCGGCCAGGATCATCGCCGTCGACATCGACGACCGCAAGCTCGCCACCGCGAAGAAGATGGGCGCCACCCACACCGTCAACTCGCGCAGCACCGACCCCGTCGAGGCCGTCCGCGAGCTGACGGGCGGCTTCGGGGCGGACGTCGTGATCGAAGCCGTCGGCCGCCCGGAGACGTACGAGCAGGCCTTCTACGCGAGGGACCTCGCAGGAACCGTCGTCCTCGTCGGCGTCCCCACCCCCGACATGAAGCTCGAACTGCCCCTGCTGGACGTCTTCGGCCGCGGCGGCGCCCTCAAGTCGTCCTGGTACGGCGACTGTCTGCCCTCGCGCGACTTCCCGATGCTCATCGACCTGCACCAGCAGGGCCGGATCGACCTCGGCGCCTTCGTCACCGAGAGCATCGGGCTCGGCGACGTGGAGAAGGCCTTCGCCCGCATGCACGAGGGCGACGTGCTGCGATCGGTGGTGGTCCTCTGATGACCGCCCGCATCGACCACCTGGTCACCTCCGGCACCTTCTCGCTCGACGGCGGCACCTGGGACGTCGACAACAACGTCTGGATCCTCGGCGACGACACGGAGGCGATCGTCATCGACGCCGCCCACGACGCGGACGCGATCCTCGCCGTGCTCGGCGGCCGTACCCTGCGCGCCGTCGTCTGCACCCACGCGCACAACGACCACATCGACGCCGCCCCGGCGCTCGCCGCGGCCACCGGCGCGCCCGTCCTGCTGCACCCCGACGACCTGCCCCTGTGGAAGCAGACCCACCCCGACCGCGCCCCCGACGGCGAGCTCGCCGACGGAGCGGTGATCACCGTCGCGGGCACCGATCTGACCGTCCTGCACACCCCCGGGCACGCCCCCGGCGCGGTCTGCCTCCACGCCCCCGGCCTCACCAGCGTTTTCACCGGAGACACGCTCTTCCAGGGCGGCCCCGGCGCGACGGGCCGGTCGTTCTCCCACTTCCCGACGATCATCGACTCGATCCGCGACCGGCTGCTCACGCTGCCGCCCGAGACCGTTGTCCGAACCGGCCACGGCGACACGACCACCATCGGGGCCGAGGCGCCCCACCTTCAGGAATGGGTCGACCGGGGCCACTGAGCGAGACTTCGCCGGCTCTCGAACCGGCGGTGCTCCTTCGTGACCGGGTCGGTGAACTCCAGCACCCGCGCCAGCAACTGCAGCGGATGCGAGAAGTCCTCCGGCCCCTCGGGCAACACGACGGGAAACAGCGGGTCGTTCAGGATCGGCAGCCCCAGGCCGTTCATGTGGACCCGCAGCTGATGGGTACGGCCGGTGGCCGGCAGCAGCCGGTACCGGCCGAGCCCGTCGCGTTCGGCGAGCAGCTCCACACTGGTCTCGCTGTTCGGCTCTCCCGGCTCCTCCCTGGCCGCGAGCACACCCCGCTCCTTGACGATCCGGCTGCGCACGATGCGCGGCAGGGCCACCGCAGGGTCGTGCGGCGCGATCGCCTCGTACTCCTTGCGCACCTGCCGGTCACGGAACATCGTCTGGTACGCGCCTCGGTCGCCGGGCCGTACGACGAAGAGCACCAGTCCCGCCGTGAGCCGGTCCAGCCGGTGCGCGGGCTGGAGCGCGGGCAGATCCAGATCGCGGCGCAGCCGGGCCAGCGCCGTCTCCTTCACATGGCTGCCGCGCGGCACGGTCGCCAGGAAATGCGGCTTGTCGGCGATCACGACGTGCTCGTCACGGTGCACGATCCCGATGTCGAACGGCACCCGTTCCTCGACGGCGAAGTCCCGGTGGAACCAGAGATACCGGCCGGCCGTGTACGGCTCGTCCCCGGCCACCGGGCCGCTCTCGCCGACGAAGCGCCCGTCCCGCAGCATCTCCTCGACCCGCCCGCCGCCGACCGCACCCGCGTACCGCGCCCGCAGATGGTCCCGCACCGTGGGCCATGCGCCGTCCGGGTCCTCCGGCAGCCGTAGCCGCACCGGGTCGATACCGTCGCGCTGGGGGAGCGGGGCGGGCGGCGCCGCCCTGTTTCTGCGTCTCACCGACGAGACTGTATGCGGCTGTCAGTGCTTCATGCCGCCGAGATACATCACGGCCACCCCGATGATCACCAGCGCGATACCGATCAGCGTCGCGGGCTTCACCGGCTCGTCGAAGAGCAGCACTCCGCCCACGAACGCCCCCACCGTGCCCACCCCGGACCAGATCGCGTAGACGGGCCCCACGTTCAGCGTCTTGAGGGCCTGCGCCAGCATGACGAACGCCGCCGCGTAACCGACCACGACCAGCACGCTCGGTCCGAGACGGCTCAGCCCGTACGACGCCCGGAGCGCCAGCGTGCCGATCACTTCGGAGACGATGGCGCCCGCCACCAGAACGAATCCCATGGGCTCCACCTTCGGGTCGGGGAGGATCGTCGGCAAACACAAAGATCCCCACGGAACGCCGTGGGGATCTTGCTGGTGTCCGAGGGGGGACTTGAACCCCCACGCCCGATAAAGGGCACTAGCACCTCAAGCTAGCGCGTCTGCCATTCCGCCACCCGGACAAGGTGTCTGTCTCGCGGCCCTGGGCCGTTCCGACGTGGAAAACCATAGCAAACATTCGACCCCCCTCGATCACCCCCTCGGCACGTCCCCGCCGCTGCGGCCGGGGGCCGCCCTTGGGCCGAGAGGCACGATGGCGAGAGGATGGGCCGACCACCAGCAGCGACAGCGGGAGGAATCAGCGTGAGCGAGTCGAACACGGCCCGGGCGGTAACGGGCGAGGACGAGGTCGTCGATCTCTGCCGTGAGCTGATCAGGATCGACACCAGCAACTACGGCGACCACTCCGGCCCCGGAGAGCGCGCCGCGGCCGAGTACGTCGCTTCGAAGCTCGCGGAGGTCGGCCTCGAGCCGCAGATCCTCGAGTCGCACAAGGGCCGCGCCTCCACCGTCGCCCGTATCGAGGGCGAGGACCCGTCCAAGCCCGCGCTGCTCATCCACGGCCATCTCGACGTGGTGCCCGCGAACGCGGACGACTGGACGCACCACCCGTTCTCCGGTGAGGTCGCGGACGACTGCGTCTGGGGCCGGGGCGCGGTGGACATGAAGGACATGGACGCCATGACCCTCGCAGTCGTGCGGGACCGGCTGCGCAGTGGCCGGAAGCCCCCGCGCGACATCGTCCTCGCCTTCCTCGCCGACGAGGAGGCGGGCGGCACCTACGGAGCCCGGTATCTCGTCGACAAGCACCCGGGGCTGTTCGAGGGAGTCACGGAGGCCGTCGGAGAGGTCGGCGGCTTCTCCTTCACCGTCAACGAGAACCTGCGGCTCTATCTCGTGGAGACGGCGCAGAAGGGCATGCACTGGATGCGGCTGACCGTGGAAGGCACCGCGGGCCACGGGTCGATGACCAACAATGACAACGCCATCACCGAGCTGTGCGAGGCCGTCGGTCGGCTCGGCCGCCACACCTGGCCGGTGAGGGTCACCAAGACCGTCCGGTCCTTCCTCGACGAGCTCTCCGACGCGCTCGGTACACCGCTCGACCCGGAGGACATGGACGCGACCCTCGCCAAGCTCGGCGGCATCGCCAAGATGGTCGGCGCGACCCTGCGCAACTCCGCGGCCCCCACCATGCTCGGCGCCGGCTACAAGGTGAACGTCATCCCGGGACAGGCGACCGCCCATGTCGACGGACGCTTTCTGCCGGGCTACGAGGAGGAGTTCCTCGCCGACCTCGACCGGCTGCTCGGTCCCCGCGTCAAGCGCGAGGACGTGCACGGCGACAAGGCGCTGGAGACCAGCTTCGACGGGGCGCTCGTCGACGCGATGCAGGTCGCGCTCAAGGCCGAGGACCCGATCGCGCGGGCCGTGCCGTACATGCTCTCCGGCGGCACCGACGCCAAGTCCTTCGACGACCTCGGTATCCGCTGCTTCGGCTTCGCGCCGCTCAAACTGCCGCCGGAGCTGGACTTCGCCGGCATGTTCCACGGCGTCGACGAGCGAGTACCGGTGGACGGCCTCAAGTTCGGCGTGCGGGTCCTCGACCGTTTCATCGACCAGTGCTGAATCGGTCCGCGGGTTCGCGGCGCGCCGGGCTGCTCGGATGACGCTCCGATAATCGTCTGCGCGTGCGGAGGTGACTTGAAAGAGTGAATGGGGGTGACGGCTCGTAGCCCTGCTGCTCCCTCCTCGTTACAGGTGATGCGGTCCGCGGCTGGGATCGCATTTGCCAACAGGAGGAATAATGATCAAGAAGGTCGTCGCGACTGCGGCCGCCACCAGTGGTCTGCTGCTCGCCGGTGCGGGTATGGCCATGGCCGACTCCGGTGCCCACGGTGCCGCCGTGCACTCTCCCGGCGTCCTGTCGGGCAACCTGGTTCAGGTGCCGGTCCACGTGCCCGTGAACCTGTGCGGCAACACGGTCGACATCATCGGCCTGCTGAACCCCGCCTTCGGCAACGAGTGCGCCAACGTCTGATGTTGTGAGCCGGTCCCGCGGGACAGGGCTTGAATCCGGGCGGCTCCGGAGTGCGCGCCATGCACTCCGGAGCCGCCCGCTTCTTCGACCCCTCGGCATGTGGCCAGGGGCATTCGTGAAGCTGGAAGGCAGGCAACAAGACATGCGACAGGTCACGCGCAAAGGCCTGATCACCGTGGCGGCCGCGGGCGGGGTACTCGCCCTCGGCGGCGGTTACGCGCAGGCGGACGCCGGAGCGGGCGGGGAAGCATCGCACTCGCCCGGCGTGCTGTCCGGAAACTCGGTCCAGGCGCCCGTGCACGTTCCGGTGAACGTCTGCGGCAACACCGTGGACATCATCGGGCTGCTCAACCCGGCGTTCGGCAACAAGTGCGCCAACGTGTCCGGTTCGGACCACCACGGCAGCCGCGGTTCCGGAGCCGAGGGCGAGGCGAGCAACTCGCCCGGCGTCGGCTCGGGCAACCAGGTCCAGGCGCCGGTCCACGTACCGGTCAACGCCTGCGGCAACAGCGTCAACGTCGGCGGTCTGCTCAACCCGGCGTTCGGCAACGAGTGCGCGAACGGTTGGGACGGGGGACCGGAGGAGCCCGGCAATCCGGAGGAGCCCGGTAACCCGGAGGAGCCCGGCAATCCGGAGGAGCCCGGCAATCCGGAGGAGCCCGGTAACCCGGAGGAGCCCGGTAACCCGGAGGAGCCCGGTAACCCGGAGGAGCCCGGCAATCCGGAGGAGCCCGGCACCCCGGACGAGCCGAACACCCCCGGCCCGCAGACCGTCACGCCCGGTGGCGGCGGGGACGAGCTCGCGGAGACCGGCATCGGCACGCTCGACGTGCTGGCCCCGGCGGGCGTCGGCCTGCTGCTGGCCGGAGCGGTGCTGTACCGGCGGGCCCGCGCGGCTGCGTAGGCATGCTGTGCCGGGGCCCTGGTCGGGGCCCCGGCACAGCCGTTTCCAAGGAGCGGGTCCCCTCTGTCGCGGGGCCCGCTTCTTCATTCACCCGTGACCCCGGTCACCAGGTGGCGCGCATCTGGCGGATGATCCGCCGGCGCAGCCGCACCCTGCGGCTGCCGTCCCGGTGCAGGGTCAGTCGGTCCAGCTCCCAGTGTCCGTACTCGGCATGGTCGGTCAGCAGACGGGTCGCCTCCTTGCGGGAGACCCCGCGCGGCACGTAAACGTCGACAAATTCGTATTCCGGCATCGCATCTATTGTGCGGGCAGCGCCCCTGTACGGATAGCGTCTGCACTATGTCTGATGCTGCGCAGCCCACCGCTGCCGAGGTACGTGCCGCCGCCGAGGCGGTCAAAGCCGCACTGGACCGTCACCTCGAGGCGGTCGAGAACCGCACGGGCGACGACGACCCGGCCGTCTACGACGCGTTCAACGCACTCGCCGCGGCGGCCGAGGCGTACGACGAGCGGCTCTACGACCGGTACGACGAGGTCACACCCTTCGAGATTCCTGGCGCTGACGACTCGCTGCCACCGTATGCGGGCCCGGAGGAGCCGAACGCGCTGAGTGTGCTGATCCGCCGGGACTACGCGGTGGTGGAGCCGCAGCGGCTGCTCGCGCAGGCGCAGCGCATCGCCGACATCGAGCAGGACGAGGACGAGCGCGCCGAGAACGTCCCGGTCGTCGGCACGAGCGTGCACTCGGCCCTGGGGGTGCTCTTCGGGGAGTACGAACCCGACGAGATCGCTTCGCGGCACAAGGAGTTCGGCCTCGAGGAGGGCGACTCCACGCTGTGGGTGTCCGCGGCCGACGAACTTCCCGAGCCGGGGGAGTGGCTGAGCGTCCCCTTCGACCAGGCGGACCCGGAGCGGGTCGTGTGCCGCTTCGACGTCAGCTCGGTCTTCGACGAGGACGAGCTGCGCGAGGAACGGATGGATCTCGAAGAGGATTCCTGACCCGGCGGTACGGCCCCGGTGCGCATGATCCGGCCCCGGCCCGGAACGACCTTCGGCGGTCGTT
>NZ_JBEXRZ010000131.1:0-20227 GCF_040613325.1 Streptomyces sp. NPDC006283
TGACGCTCGGAGGGGGGCTTGTTGGTGTATCGCGGGCTTGCTGGCCTGGTGTGTTGTGGGTTCGTTGAGAGAGGCCGGGTGCACGGTCCAGCGGGCAGTTCGGGGTGTGAGCTGGGGTTGTGTCGTGTGCGCTGAGTGGGACCGGGCTGGTTGTGGGTTTCGCCAGCGCGTAAAGGCTCGGTTGGTGTTTGTGCTGGTCAGCGCTGTTTCGCCTGGTCGGTGGGCCGGGGTTAGTGGTTGCGGGTGGGGCGCCTGTGTTGTTCGGCGAGGTGGTCGAGCTGTACCGCGTCGAGGGCAGCTTTGGTGATGCGTTCGGTGCCGTCGCCGATGGCGGTGATGGCTGCTTGGCGGATGAGGCGGGTGAGGGATCCGATGCGGCCGGCGGTGCGCTGGTGGAGGTAAGCAGCGTGGCGGGGGAGGGTGCCGTTTTTGTGGTTGGTGAGGTCGAGGGCGTTTTCGATGTCGGTGATGACGTCGCGGAAGGGCTGGCTGGTGCCGTGGCGGGCGGGGAGGGGGCCACAGGTGATGAGGGTGGCGCGTCCGGCGAGTTGAGCGCCCCGTGTCCCGTTGAATAGTGGTGTGTCGGTGACGTTGATGCCGGCGTAGACGAAGGTGGCGGCCAGGCGTTCGGTGAGGTCTTTGAGCAGGTCGGCGGCTTGGGCGCCGGTGGTGGTGCGGGGGTTGAGGCGGTGGATTTCGTCGATGAGGACGAGTTGGACGCCCGCTTGGGTGTAGGTGTGGCAGACGGCGTCGGTGATCTGGGTCTGGGTCATGCGGGTGGTGGTGGGGATGCCGAGGTAGCGGGCGAATTCGGTGATGAGGGTTTTCGCGGTGGCGCCGGGCGGGACCAGGACGTACGCCACGGGCGCGGCGGCGTGGGCTGATCCGGGCGGGGGCGGGTTTTTGCGGATGTGGGCGAGGTGGCAGGTGCGGCCGACGTTCAGCAAGGCGGTGGTTTTCCCGGCTGCGGCGGGTCCGGTGACGATGAGGGAGGGCCGTGCGGTGGTCTGCTGGTGGCGGCCGAGGATCATCAGGGTGCGGACCTGGGTGGCGAGCTGGCTGATGGCGGGGGTGCGGATGGTGACGAAGGCGGAGTGGTAGGCCAGGCGTTCTTCGGTGCTGCGGGGCGGGTCGTCGGGCTGGGGCGGGGCGGGCGGGTCGGTGGTGGCGAAGCGCTGCCAGCCCTGCCAGGTGGTCAGGGGCCAGGACGGCTCGGCTGCATCACTGTCGCCGGCGCCGACTGATGTGCTGCCCGCGCTCTGTGGGTTCGGGTTCACCATCTGTCGGCTTCCTCGTGTGCGTCGTAGAGCCCGAATCCGGTGGCAGGGGTGGGGCTGAAGTCGCCGTCGGGCGCGTCGTCGAGATCGTCGATGCTGTCGTCCTCGCCGTGCTGCGCCGACTCGTCGGTGGTGGGGTCGGTGTCGTGTTGCGGATGTCGGGCGGCGGGGATCGGCGCTGTGGTGGCGCGGGAGACGAGAGCTTGTTCCGCCTTGGTGGCGTGACCGGTGGTCACGCGGCGCATGAGTTGGTCGAGGGCGTCGGCGAGGCTGGCTTCGTAGTGCTCGGCATCATCGGGGGTGCCGTGCACGGCGAGGGTGCGGATGTGCTGCCAAGTGTGGTCGTTGAACGGCTGGTGGACGTGGTCGCGGTGGATCCAGGGGATCTCGGTGAGGTCACCGTCGGGGAGGCGGATCCAGATCTGGCGGACGTCGTGGGGGTTGTAGTGGATCTCCCATTTCCCGCCTCGGCCGGCGATGGGGGAGGGCTGGCCGCGGTAGGGGGCGAGGAGGTCTGCGTCGTAGGTGCGGTGGTGGATGCGGATGCCGGAGGCGGTGATGGCCTGCCAGCGCACGGGCAGCAGTTCGAGGTAGTCGCGGCCGGTGAGCGGGACGGGGACGTGTCCGGCGACGGCGACGAGCGCGGCCCACATCTGGTTCGGTGTGAGGGCTTTGCGGGGCATCATCGGGTGGCGCAGGCCTTCGTGGGGGCGGTGGTGGTAGTGCACCAGCCACTCATCAAGCAGGTCTTGGAGCTGAGCGACGCTGTAGCAGGCGTCTTTCTCGGTGTCGGGGCCGCGGCGGGTGACGTCGCAGCCGGTGTAGCCGGGCAGGTGCTGGCAGAACAGCGCGTTGATGGTGCCGAAGGTCCGCTCGACGATGCCTTTGGCGGTGGGGGCTTGGGGCGGGGCGGGCTGCACGCTGATGCCGAGGTGCTCGCAGGCGGCGGTGAAAGCGGCGGAGACGAAGACTTTGCCGCGGTCGACGACGATCGTCTCGGGCAGGACGACGGGCCGGGCCGCCGCGCCGGCCAGGCGCTCGTCCAGCGCGGCCAGCCGCTGGTGGGGGAGTGCGGGAGCGTGGTCCATGCGCAGGATGTCCGGCCAGGTCGGCCGGGCGGGGTGCGGGACGGCCATCTCCGCCAGCAGCAGGGCGGCGTCAACGGCTTTGGTTGTGCTGGGGCACAGCACGGTGGCGAGGACGGCGCGGGTGGCGACGTCGACGGCGATGGTGAGCTCGGGCCGGGCCAGGCGCCCGTCGTCGAAGAGGGCGAGAACGTCCAGGCGGGTGGTGTCGACCTGGACCTGTTCGCCGGGTCGCAGCGCCGTGGCGGGGGTGAAGGCCCGTCCGTCGTAGCTCGCGGGGGTCTGTCGGACGGGCCCGGAGGGCAGTTCGCCGGGCCGGGCCAGGGTGGTGACCAGGCGGTACAGCGTGGCCTGCGACGGCGCGGGCACGGTGCCAGGGCCGTGCCGGTCTTCAAGGATCTGGTTGATCAGCGGGAAGAGGCCGTTGATGGTGCCCTTGGAGCGGCCGCGGCGGCGGCGCAGCGCGTCGCGGACGGCGGCGACGACCCGTTCGTCGGCCCGCCCGGTGGGACTGGGGGTGCGCGTGGTGCGGTGGTCGAGGAGCCCCCACAGGCCTTGTTTGCGGTAGGCCAGCCGCATGCGCTGCACCGTGGTGCGCGACACCCGGCCGAACCCGAGCGCGGTGAGCTCCTCGGCCTTGGCCTGCTCGCGCTGGGCCAGCGTGTGCTGTTCGGGGTCGTACTGCGGCCGTAGGGCCCCTTCGCTGCCGGGCCCGCCGGGCAGCCCGCATTCGACTTCCCTGACGTGCCGCTGCCAGGCCAGTGCCTTCTCGCGCGCCGCGGCGGGAGCGGTCTCGAACAGGCCCCACTGCGGAGCTGCTTGGGGCACGTCGGCCCCGATGACGGTGAAGCCGGGGTCGGCGAAGAGGTGCCCGGCGAGCACGGCCTCACCGCCGCCGTCCGGGCCGACGAGGTGGATGTCCTGCCCAGCCAGGGCGACCACCTGCCACTTCACGCCCCGGAAGCGGATGTGCGCCCCGACCCTGACCGCCGGGCGGGTATTGTGCCGCGCGCTCATCCGGCACTTCCCGTCCTGTTCGGGACTTCCCCGTCCCAGGGGCCGACCAGGACACGCTCGTGCAGCGGCGTGTCCAGGCAGGCTGTCAGATGTCCGTGCCACAGGGCGTGGAAAACCACGGGGAGGACCTCGAGCGGGTCACCGGCCGCGACGGCGCCTTCGAGCAGCGGCCGCGGCCGCGTGAACGCCTGAAGGACCGCGGGCATCAGACCGAGGCGGCCGGCGTTACGGGGATGGCGGTAGCCAGCCAGCCACTTCAGGTTCGCTGCCGCTACCTCGTCCAGCGGGGCGAGCCGCCGGTAGGTCCAGCCGATGTGCGCGCACGCCTGCGCCACCGCTTGGGCGGCTTTCACCGCCCGCTCGCCGCCGGCCTCCGGATGGCTGGGGCAGTCGGCGAGCAGCGCGGTGCCGTCGGCACGGCGGGCGAAGAGCTGCGGCACCCAGGAACGCACCTGCCCGCGGGGATTACGCCAAAGCAGCCGCACGGGCCGCCCCGCCAGGCCTGTCACGTCAGGGTCGCGGTCCAGGACCATCAGCTGGACACGCATCGCGTTCGACCCTGCGGCTACGTGCCGCCCGGTGGTCGCCGACCACCACAGGCCCGGCCCCCAGCGCCGCCCCGGGACCACCGGGAACGCCGACACCGGCGGCAAGTCCTCGAACGCCACGGTCATGGCGGCATCCGCCCACCGCTGCTGGACCGCCTGCCCCACCGGGTCAAGGAACACCGCCTCGAATCCGCTGCTCTGGTCCACGGCCGCTCGCCCTGCCAGGCTCCTGGGCCGGGCCGCTCCTGTGCTGGTCACCCGCGCCAGCCAAACCGCTCCCGCCGGCAGACGCCGCCGCTTTCAGTATTTCTGCCACGAACGAGTGCCGTATCAGCTAACAGCCGACCTGCCCGTCGACGCATCGCTCTCAGCCGCCGTTCTCCTGCCTGCCCGCCGTCAGCATCTGGCTGAGCACCTCAACGGGCATGTCCACCCACCGGGCCACCTCCTGAAGCGGCACCCCGCCGTTCACTGCCGTCACCGCGGTCCGTTTCCAGGCCGCCTCGATCAGGCCAGCACTGTGACCGAGCCCGCGCAGCAGCCGTCGGGCGACCTCGGCGGTCGGCCCGGTCTGCACCCCGCGCAGCTGCAGCAGCTGTTCCTCGGCGCTGTCGATAGCGCTGGTGATCAGCCTGCGCTGCTCGGCGGGCACCGCAGCCCGCCACATCGTCCCCGAACCGGGCGCCTTCTTCTCCTCGCCCAGCACCTGCAGCTGGCCAGCCATGGTCGAGCTCTGGTGTTCCTGCCGCAGCCACCACGGGTCGTTGTCGTACCCGGGCGGCCCGCCAGCACCGCGGCGAAGGCGGATGACGCCGCCCATCCACGCCATGAGCGGCCCGCCGTGGTCCGTCGCGGCCAGCGGCCCCAGCCATCCCCGCCCCAGCCGCTCGCCGAGCCTGCGGCAGAACATCCCGTCGGCGGGAAGCGCCCGCGGCCGCCCAGCACCGCTGTCGGCCCACACCAGCTCGGCCATGGCCGGGTCCAGCAGTGCGTCGGCCACCGCCACCACCTCCGGGAAGACGACCGCGTCCCGCCCCACGATCCGCCACCGCTCCAGATCACCACCGGCATCCCCGCCCGCGAGCTGGTGCAGGCGCCGCGGCCAGATCGTCTCCAGCTCCCACTGCAGGGCCTGCTCCCACCACCGGGCCACCACCGCCTGCGCCAGCGCGAACACCCGCTCCGGCTCGGCCCCGGCCCGCACCGCCCGCCGCGCCACCGAGGCCCACCGCCGCTGCGCCGCCACCACCTCCGGCAGGCCACGCAGGTCGAGGTGCTCCAGCGGCTGGTTGGCGTCCGCGTCCAGCAGCCACCGCCCATGCCGAACACACGCCCGCTCCCACCGCGGCGCGTACCGCACCGCCCGGAGAGCCGCCCCCGTGCGCCGGGCCGTGCACAGCCGGCAGCCGAACGCCACCGGACCGGCCACCGCGCCACCGATCCGCCACAGCCCCACCGGATCGCCGTCCTCGGCGCGCAGCTTGGTGTCCCCTTCTGCCCAGGACGGCAACGCCCGTGCCAGCACGTCTTCCTCGACACCGCATATGCCTGCCAGGAGCTGGCATCCGGCTGCGTTCAGCAGTACCTCGGCGTCGGCCCGTGTGCCTCCGCCCTCGTGCCCAGGCGGGTAGTTGCGCCACTTCCAGCATGCCCGCAGCACCTTCGCTTCCATCCCGTAGCAGCTGGCGATGCGGCAGATCAGCGACGAGGTGGTCTCCCCCTGTAGGGGAGCTGTCCGCAGGAGGACGGGATGATGGGTCACTCCACCACGGTCTCGTGTTCGGCGATCCGGGCGGGCGTTTTCGCAGCAGCCGTCCGGTCCTCGGCCTGTCGTCTGCCTACTTCCCCAGGCCGTGGGTCTCCCCTTCCTGGAGCCGACAGGCGTCGGTGTGGCGGGGGATTGGCCCGTTCGAGCGCATCGTGATGGTCCGATCGCACTAAGCTACGCCTGTGGTGGTTGGCGAAGATGCTCAGGTGAAGGGCTTCTCGGGGGCCCGCAGAGCCAAGCAGTGGCTCGAGGGCACGATGCGTATCTTCGGCGCGTACGCGAACACGGACTCGGAGTCCTGCGGTCGCAGGCTGACTCTGCCGTGGCCGTACGGAGGCCGGACGTTCTCCTTCGATCTGGGGGGCGCCATGCGCGGCGACCCTTACCAGAACGACATGTTCTGCGCGGAGGTCAAGAACTACGCGCAACCCAGCGATCAGGGAACCCAGTTCGACGAGTTCCTCGCCAAGTGCTACGTGGCCGCCCAGGCCCAGCACCACCTCAGCGATCACTTCATGTGGATCACCTGGGCACCGTTCCGGGCGAACTCCTGGTCCACCCTCAACTCACCGAGCCAGGTGGAGACTGCGGTCCTGCAGCACAGCAGCCGTGTTTTCGGCACCAGCGACACCGAGGAAGCCCGAAAACTCCTGGACGTTGAACTCGCCCAGTCGGTCGCCGCACGCCTGTGGCTGATCGTGCTCTCGGACAAGCAGGAAACTCTCCTGCCGCTCAAGGACTGGGCAGCCATCGTCGCCGCCGAACTCACCCGCAGAGAGGGCTCGTGGTGAACATCGTCGAACAGTCGATCTCCCAGGCCATGGACGAGCCCGACGACCGGATGATGTTCACCCGGGTCAAAGACATCGTCGCCCGCCACCTGCGCCGCATGGACCCCGGTGCCACCATCACCAAGACCGAGTTCTTCAACCACACCCATGTCCCCGACATGGTCCTCGAATGGCCCGGCAGACCCCGCACACCGCGCCGGTTCATCTACCTGCGCACCACATCCGACCAGCGCGAGCTCGAGGACGACCTGCAGCGCCTTCCCCGTGCCGACCGGCCGGTGCTCCTGGCGCTCGGTCAACTGCCCATCGAGCGGCAACAAGGAGATCTTCCCCCGCTGCCCAGCAGCAGCACCGCGCTGCTCCTCGACGCTTCCGCACTCGGCGCACTCCAGCCGGCCGACGACTCTCCCGGTATCCCCCGTCTTGTGTCCCGCTCCGTTCTCGAAGGCGGCCGCGGCACCCTCGACAAAGCGGCGACCGAGGAGTTCCTGAACACGGTCGTTCAGGGAGCCGAGGCCGCGCGTGCGGGAGAACGCGTTCCCACCCGCGACGCCGTCAACGCCCTCACCGCACGAATGACCACCGACGTCGCCGACCGGATGTCAACCTTCCTCGCCGCGCTCTGGCAAGGCGGCGGATCCACACTCGCCAGCTTCCCCGCACCCCAGCGAGGCGTCGGCCATCTCGACGAGACGGCCCTGATGTACCTGCTGGAATCCGAAGACATCACCGACGCCGCGTTCTGGAACCGGGTCGTCCGCATGATCAGCCTCCCTATCCTGCTGCGCACCCCGGCCGCCGGCACCGGCAACCTTCAGCACCTGATGCGTGAGGCAATCCAGCTCTGGACCAGCCGCGTCTGCATGATCGTGCCCGGCGCAGCAGACGCGGACATCAGCCCGTGGCACTGGGCGGTGAAAGCCGGCCAGCTGATCCTGCAGACCCCCCGTTTTCATGCGCTCGTTGCCCAGTCCCGGCGTCAGCTCCCTCAGGGACAGGAGCACGACCTGCCCCGCCTCGACGAGGTGAGGAACAGGGCCGACCGCTTCGGCATCCCGCTGACCTCTCTCCGCATGGTCGTCACGGACCGCCACGTCGGATACGGCGGACCCGGCGACGACATCTCCCACGACGCCCAACTCGACGGCATCAGCGACGCGCTGGGACAGGCCGAGGGAGTCATCGAGGCCGATGCCCGCATCCCCTCCGGCGAGACCCTCCAGTGCCTGTTCGGCACCGGAATCGCCAGCGCCCGCGGCGCACGTACCCAGGTACCGCTGGACGCCCTCCTCGGCACGACGACACGTCTGCTCACCGATCTCTCGAGCGACGAAGCCGAGAAGATCACCCAGCTCCTCGGCGCCCAAGGTCCACCCCCCGACCAGCCATGGAGCCAGCCCAGCTTCGACGACGTATAGGACTTGCGCGGGCCGCTGCCAGCGCTGTGTGCGCTGACAGAACTTGGTGAGGGCAGGCAACGGCACCGAAGCTCCTCCAAAGAAACTGACCGTCAGACACGCCGCGAGGTCACCTCTGCGCTGGGCACGCCTACGCCGTGTCAGTGCTGTGCTGTGCGGAGACTCCACCGTGTGCTCCCAGTAAAAGCAATGGGGTTCGCCGGTCAGATCACGGCGAACCCCATTGCTTGAGCGTCCTGCGCCAACAGCACGCTCACCTCGTATCGCGCGGTGCACAGTCCGGGTCAGAGACTGAGGTGCCCGGCGACCAAGGCCACAGCCCTCGCGGGCTCGTGCCCAGCATGTCATCCATCATCGGGAGATGCTGCACCGAAGGTGCTGCCCCTGACCGCGTTGGCGGTACATCCTCTGAAGAATGGCGCCTTGGCCTGCATGAACGCGCCGGAAGGACACGGTTTTTAAGTACAGACTCTCTATGCGCTGTGGACAGGTTTCTGAAAAAGAGCCCCGAATTGTTCAGAATCCGTTTACATCGGAATGGACATCGCCCTTGCGGGTCGGCCAGCATGAGGGCGCCAGATCAGCCTTGGCGCCAACCAGGGCCTGGCATCGAACTAGTCCGGGTCAACGAAGCGGAATTCACGCTTCCATTAAGAGACTGAGGTGCCCGCGCCATGACGTATGTCGTGACGTCCAGCAGCCTTCCGATTCTGATCGGTCCGCTGACGATTCTGCAGAGCCGAGAGATCACTGCCGCGACGGTATGGCTGGTGAGCGTGATTCTTCTCGCGGTCATCGTGCTCGTGGTGGTCGGATGCGCTCCGCCGGCCGCTGTCGCGGCAGTGGCCGGCGGAAGCCTGATCGCAGGGAAGCTTCGCCAGGAACTCGCCTGATGTCCTCCGCGGGGGTCAGCGGCTGAGGCTGGCCCCCGCGGGCAGTTCAAGGTCCTCTGGAGAAGACGTGGGACGTCGCATCAACCAGCTACCCATTGGACAGGGAAATCCACGGGTCCTCGAATTCGCCGCCGCGCTCCGCGTACTCCGCGAGCGGGCAGGCAGCCCTACCCTCGCGCAGATGGCTACGAGGTGCGGCGTCTCTGCGGCGTCGTTGTCCAAAGCCGCTGGGGGCTATGAGCTGCCATCGTGGCGAGTGACGAAGGCCTACGTGGAGGCGTGCTCCGGTGATACCAGGAAGTGGCGCAAGGACTGGGAAGAGGCTCGCCGGGAGATCCGGCCCAGGGAATTCGTCAGTGACGACTCTGTGGAGTCGCTGCATCTGAGCCCTGAGGAGCGACGGAGGGCTTCTTGGCCCCGCACCTGGGAACGTTGGGACAGAACAGGGATCATCCTCCCTTCACATCGCGCCGAGACGTATCTGGACCTGAGACTCGCCCTGCAGTCCCTTCGCGCTTACCGCTCGCTGTCACTACGGCAGCTTGCCCACCTGATGCCCTACTCACATTCGAGCGTGGCAGCGGTGCTGTCAGGAGCACGGCCGGTGTCCCCATACTTTCTGCGCAATTACTTGGAAGCCTGCGGTGTAACGTCCCCCACGGAACTGATCAGCTGGTTCGACCTCCTTTCTGTGGCCAGCCCTGAGCATCGAAACGATGCAGCTCGTACTCGCTTGATGGCCATGGCCGTGAATGGTCGACACAGTGCAAGCTCCCGGACCTGGCGCTCTGGGGCGCTGCCAGTGAGTGCAGAGATTGTGCGACTCAGGAAGTTCTCCCTGCAGGTGAGATCGAAACATCTTAGGGAATGGCTTTCCGTGAGTCTCTCCACCAGAGAGAAGCGGACCGTGTTCCGGCGACTGGAGAAGCACTACGGAATGAACTCTGTTGACCTTTCACTGTTCGAGCGGGGGGAGTGGGAACTCACACTTGTGGAGGTCAATCGGCTGGTAGGTGAAGCCAAGCGGCTGGGCTACACCGATATAGACCCTCTCGTTGAGTCCGTGTTCCGCAATCCGGCGTGACGGCGTGTGGTGCGACAAGCAGGCCACGTTGGCCGGCGCCGTTCAGGCGGGCGTGACGCACGAACGGGAAGTATCCGGCGATGCCTCAAAACGATCCGAACGGACTGGCTTGGTACTGGAAGCGCGGGCGTAAGGGCTGCGCTCTACGGGTGGATGCCGGTGTGGGTGAGGAGTTGTTGTTGCCCGGGGTGGAGGGTGCTCCATTGACTGCGTTGGGCGTTGGCCCAGTGTTGGAGTGTGTTCGGGAAGGTCTCGTTCCCGCTGATCGTGGCGCGGTATTGCTGCCAGGTGCGGTGCCAGGTGTAGGGCCAGGGTGGGTTCCACCACGGGTCCAGGCTGGTGAGGGCGGCTGCGGTGGTGACGCAGAGGGTCCCGGCGCGGGCTTTGCGGCGTTGCTGACACAGCCATCTGCCGAGGGGGAAGCCGTCTTGTCGCGTGTGCTTGTCCGGGGTGAGGTGGCCGTGTCGGGCGGCGTAGGCGCGTGCGTGGTCGAGTCCGGGGCTGACGGGGTAGGAGCGTGTGGCCGGGGCGGGTCGTTCGCCTACGACGGCGTGGGGTGTGATGCCGAGGGCGGTCAGAAGGTCCTGCTGGCTGGGGTGGAGATGCTCCCAGGACTCCTGCTGGACGCGGATCCAGCGGCAAAGGCCTCGGGAGAGGTTCGTGGTCGGCACGCCGCCCGCGCTCGTGGCTCGGAGGCGGTGGTAGGCCTGCTGCCATTGCAGTGGCCAGGGTGGATTCCACCACGGATCGATCGTGGTCAGGGCTTGGGCCCGGGTGGGGGAGAGGCGGCCTTGACGGGCGCGTCGTCGTTGCCAGGCCAGCCACTTCCCCAGTAGGAACCCGTCGAGGACGGTGCTGGCGGGCGCGGCGATATGGCCGTATTCGGCTGCGTGGGCGCGAGCTTGTGCGAGCGCGGTGTCCAGAAGATCGGGCTCGGCGCGGGGAGCCGGTGGTTGGGCGGCTCGGGCTGTTTCGGCGGTGATGCCGATCTTGGTCAGCAGGCGGTGCTGTTCGGGGTGGAGTGTGCCGTAGTCGGTGCACTGACGCCTCAGCCAGTCGGCCAACTCCTTCTCGAGGTCCCGAGTGCCGGTACCGCCGTCGTCGGCTGCGGACGCGGACTCTGACCGGTTCCGTACGCGACTCCAATTGCGTTGCCACTCCAAGGACCAGGTCGGGTTCCACCAGGGGTCGAGCGCTGCGAGGAGCGTGCTGACCGGCCATGTCCCGCCCGTTGCGCGGTGGTGCTCCCGCGCCTGACGGCGCTGTTCGCTCAGCCACCGGCCCAGCGGAAACCCCTCAGGACAAGCCTTTTGGGGCGTGGCGAGGTGGCCGTGTGCGGCGGCGTACGTGCGCGCGTGGGCCAGACCGGGGCCCGTACCGCAGAGCTGGGCGATGACCTCGTGGGGGCAAGCGGCGGCGGTCTCGGCGGTGATGCCGATTTCCGCCAGCAGATGCTGCTGCATCGGATGCAACTGCTTGTAGCCGGTGCACTGTACGGACAGCCACGTGGCCCAGCCGTCACTGCCGTCCGGCCAGACCCCTTCTGCAGCCCCTTGGCGCCGGTCTCGGGCATGAGCGCCGATCCGGTACCAGTTGCGCTGCCACGCCAAGGGCCACGGCGGGTTCCACCACAAGTCGATCGCGTCGAGCACCTGGAGATGTGCACCGGGTTCGTCCTGGCGGCGGGCGAGGACACGCTGGGCAGTGAGCCACTTCCCGAGCAAAAACCCCTGGTACGAGATGTTCTTGGTGGCCAGGGCCAGGCATCCGTGTTCGGCAACGAAGGCGCGCGCACAGGCAACAGCCGCATCGATGCCCGCGGTCCGGCTCGTTCGGCGCGGGCGTGCGCTACCGGCGGCCTGGGCCGTGAGGCCGATGTCGGCCAGCAGACGGCGCTGTTCGGGGTGGAGTGAGCTGTAGTCGGTGCACTGCAGATACAGCCACTCCCCGGTCAGCATGTGGGTGTCGGGGAAGCCGTCGGCGGCGTTGAGGGGGCCGTGGCGCCTGACGTGGTCGCGGGCGCGGTAGTAGGAGCGCTGCCACTTCACCGACCAGGGGATGTTCCACCACGGATCCACCTCTTTCAGGGCGGCGGCCTTTTCTTCGGGCAGGGCCAGGGCGTGGGTTTGCTGGTTGTGCACCCATTTCCCCAGGGCGAAGGAACCGACTCGGGTGTCGCGTTGGGTGGCGAGGTGGCCGTGCTGGGCGGCGTAGGTGTGCGCGTGGGCCAGGCCGGCGGCGAAGGCGCCCTCGGCGTGCACGCTGTGGCCTCGCAGCCGTTTCTGAGCCGGCCAACCCTCTGTGCCCGCGGTCTGCCGACGCTGGTAGCCCGCGAGCACGTCGGCGAGAGGCCGGGGCCGGAGCGCCAAGGGGACCTGCCACAGCCGCTGTTCGTCGTCTTCACTGCCGCCCTTGGTACGGATGCACTGGTACGTCCAGGCAAACAGCGGTCCGTGGGTGCAGGCGGCCAGACGCTCGGTGAGCCACGGTCGCCGCAAGCGATGGCCCAGCTCACTGGGCACGCAGGGCACATCAGCCAACCGGTAAGGGAGGTGACCACCACCGTCAGCAGCGACACGGAGCCGCCAGGCCCGGCTGGCCAGAAGCGTGGCGAGGGTGACGGTCTCGGGGTAGGTGACCAGATCCCGCGCCAGGATCCGCCACCGCTGCGGGTCCTCGCCCGCGGGCATGGCCGCATCCAGCCGCATCGGCCACAGGCGTTCCTCGGGCCACTTCTGCGCCCACCACCAGGCTGTGACCGCCTCAGCAACCTCGAACGCCGAACCAGCGACGGGGGAGCGGCGCAGCAGCCTCCGGTGATCCTCCTGCGCCTGGACCACCTCCGGGCATCCGGCCAGCCCGACGACACGGCCCCCGCTGCCAGGCACGCTCATCAGCCAGCACCGGTGGCGTGGACAGACTCGCTGGTGCGCCGCCAGGTACACCCGGGCTGGTACAACGTGACCGGTCCGCGCAGCCACACAGCCCGGGCACGCCGGGCCCCAGGCGGCAACCGTCTCCACCCCGTTGTGGAGTCGCGCCGCCGGCCTCTCCTTCGAGGGGCCCAGCGGCTCCTCCCGCGTCCAGGCTGGCAACGCACGGCGTAAGCCCACCTGCGGCACACGACACAGCGCCGCGACCCGGTCCCGGGCCGCGGCATTCAAGAACACCTCGCTGTCGCCCTGTAGAGCCCCGACGACGCCCTGCTGGCCAGCCACTTCGGCAACCGACGACAGCAGACTCCGCACCGTCAGGCCGTACCTGTCCGCGATCCGCCCCACGAACGACAGCGTCATCTCACCCCGCAGGGGAGCCACCCGAAAGGTACCCGCGGCCAGCAACAGCTTCCCCACCCATCCCGTCGTCTGTGACAACTATCGTGCTTCGGCTCAACAAGCAGGTGCCGGGTTTGTGGCCGGCACCAGGTCAGTAGCCGGTGTCGTTGAAGGTGACGTCGGAGAGTCCTGTGGCGCGGCCTCCACCGTCTTGGAAGTAGATCTCTTTGAATCCCTCGGCGATGATCCCCCGCATCTCCTGGTCGCTGGCGCCTGCGTTGCGGGCGTCGAACAGGCGTTGCGCGTACGCAGGGGGAAGGTGCACGGTGAGCCGCCGGAAGCGTCCGTCGTCGGTCGTACCGACCGGCGCGGTGTAGCCGAACCGGGCCCGGGTCTCCACCGTGCAGCTGGATTGGTGGCCCGCCACGCGCGGGACCGCGCCGCCGCGGCTCGTTAGGCTCTTCAGCATGAGCGCCTCTGCTGTGGACTATGCCTGGCTGCCGGACCATCAGCTCCATGCAGCGGCGACGCTGGCCCACGTGGATCAAACTATTGACCGGGTTGCCCGGCTCACTCACGACTACAGCAAGACCGGTCCGCTGACGCTCACCAATGTTGCCGACGACGATCGGTCTCACGTCATGGTGACAGCCGTCGCCGCGCTACCCGAGGCGATACCCCGGCTCGTCGCGGATGCGCTCACCCAACTGCGCGCCGCCTTGGAGCACACCGTGTATGCCGAGGTCGAGCATCTCCTCGCCCGCCCCTTGACGGCCCAGGAAGCGCGGGGCATCGAGATGCCCGCCTGTACCAGCGTTGAGGACTTCGCCAAGTGGCTCAGGAACGGCCGGCGGAGTCAGCTTCCGCCCCTGCAAAGCGACGCCCCGCTCACTGAGCGCATTCGCACGCTGCAGCCCTTCCAGCGACACGACAGCGACGAACATCCGCTCCGGCTCCTGGCCGAGCACACCAACCTGGCCAAGCACCGCACCCCCGCCGTCGCGGCGACTCGCCTCGGCGCCATCTACGCGGACAAGCCGCACCCCGACCTTACTGTCGCGCTGCCGCTCAAGACGCGCCCACAGCCCGGCGACGGACTTCCCCTCCAAACAGGCGACATCCTCGCCAGCGGACCGCGCCATGCCCGCATCCCTGTCTCCGTCATGCCGACCATTTCCCTTCGGCGCCCCCATACCGGTGTATGGAATATCGCGCTCCGAGAGCTTGAGTACCTTGAAGAATGGGTACGTACCACGGCCATCCCCATCCTCATCACCGGAACCCGCGACGTCACCCCCCTCCCACCGCGGCTGGACATTACGCTCGGACACGAGGATCTACGCCGCGAACTGCTGCGCGCAGAGAATGTGACTGCCACCCAACGGGCCAGGCACCGGATGATGGCTGAGATCGCTCGCTCCGACCTTGCTGACCTCCTTTTTGCTCACGGAGGAGACCTCACACCTGAAACGGTCCGCGCATGGGCCAATGCGCTGGACGACACTGGGGTGCTGGAACGGACGGGTCGGCTGGTCAGCGTGGTCGCTGCTCCGGTTGCGCTGTTGAACGCTGTCAATGAGCTGCTCGCCGAAGTCCGTGCGTACGAGGACCGCAACCAAGCAACCTAGCCCGGATGAAGCTCTCCAAAGGAGGATGCGGGGTGTTTTAGGCGCGGGCCCGGCCGGCGCCGCGACGGCGTCGAGCAGTTGAAGCCAGACCAACCGCGGGGCAGGAAGACCCATCCGACTTCTTTCATAGCTGTTCGGCTACGTCTATCGCATCCCGATCGCGGAAGCAGCCGTAGTCGCCGCTTGTCAGTGGGGGAGGGCAGACTGGGGGCCGTGACGACACCCGACGTCCGGGGACTGGAGCAGCTGGAGCGCGCCGTCCTGGACGACACCGCTTCCCTCGCCTCCGCCCTCCGGCGGTGCCTCATGCTGGCCGGCTACGCCCACAATGAGGAACTGCGCGCCTGGGCGCTGAAGGAACTGGAAGGGTATGCGGCGGCCGATGAGCTGCCCTCATACCGGAAGGTGCCGGCTGCGCTCGAAGTCATGGTGGATCTCTACCTTCCGGGCCAGATCGTCCGGGGCAATACACAGCGGATCAGTCGGCATCAACTGCCTCAGCACGCTCGTGATCGCGGCATCGGGGAGAGCGCACCCATCCGGCAAGGGGTCCGTGAGCTCGAAGCCGTCGTTTCCCGCGGCGACCCCGTAGTACGCCTGAGCCCGCCCGGTTCGGCTGAGTACGCCCTGCAGATGACGCAGGAGCAGCACCAACAGGGAAACGAAGGCTCCCACATTACGTCTCTGCACTGGGACGTCTCTGTCGCCAGCTTCGAGGGCGTCCTCGATCACATCAGAACCCGCCTGACCCAGTTCGTCGCGGAAGTGAGAGCAACCATGCCCCCCGGCCAGCAGAATCCCAACCCCGACCAGATCGACTCGGCTGCACAGCAGGCCCTCAACATCACGGGAGGCGACGGCTCCACCTTCAACATCACCGCGCCGAACGCCAAGGCGGACCGTGGCGGAACCGCAAGCGCCAATGTCAACGAACCCGCCCCCGCGACTCCTCAGCCCTGGTGGCACCGCACCTCGGTTATTTGGACCGCCATCGCGGCAGTGGCGGCGACCGCCGGCGTGATCGCCACCGTGGCCGTGGCGAAGTGAGACTTCGCCGAAGCCGCCTCGACCGGCTGGAAGACGACGTCCTGAATGAGACCCGCCCGCTTGCCCCCATCCTGCGTCAGGTGATCGCTCTAGGCGGGCACGCTCACTCGGAACCGCTGCGGACCTGGGCGCTGCGGGAACTTCAGGGATACGAAGGCACGGATGTGCCGATTCCCGATTATCGGAAGATCTCGGCACCCCTGGTGATGGACGGCCTTGCCGGGACTTTCCAGTTCCGGGAACAGCCGGTCAGCATGTTCGACCTGCCGGACTTCGCCCGCGACAGCATTGGCGACGAACTCCGCCTCGGGCAAGGTGTCGGCCAGATCGAGTCGCTCATCGCCAGGCATCCAGGCCAGACCGTGCAACTCGGTCCGGCCATGGCTGCCGAGCTGGCTGTGTTCATGAGCCAGAACTCTCCCAGGCAGGTACTCAGACTGTACTGGGCTGTGCACGCATCGGCCCTGGAGGGCGTCCTCGACCAGGTCCGTACGCGGCTCGTCCAGCTGGTCGGGGAGCTGCGGGCCGCGATGCCGCGCGGCCAGCAGGATCCGACACCGGACCAGGTCGCCCAAGCCCTCCAGAGCATCAACATCGTCACGGGCGACAACTCCTCCGTTAACGTCACCGCGCCAGTAGCCGTCGCGCACCGGCACGGATCAGCACGTGCCGAGGCCGGCGGAGCCGCACAGCGCACCTTCCCCCGGGGGCCAGCGGCATGGGCGGGCTTGGCCGCCCTCGCGGCGGTCGCCCTGGTAGTCACCTGGGTCACGTACCTCTGACCGCTGCCCGAAACCCGCAGGACAGGAGCTAAGCAGGGGCGAGCGTTCAATGAGCTGGCCGTCATGCCCAGTCGATGCCGAGGTGGGTGAGTGCGGCGCGTTGGGGCGGGGTGAGCTTGTCCCGGCGGGTCTTGGTGTTGCTGTACCAGATGCCTAGCTTCAGCTCGTGTTCCTGGCCGTCGATGACAATTGGTTCGACGTGACTCCTCGGCACTGCCTGCTGGGCACCTTCGCGGGCGATGTACTGCGCTAGGGCGGTGATGCCGCGTTGGAAGGCCGCCGACGGTTTCCCTGGTTCTCCTTCTGCTGTTTTCGTGCCGGGTGCGGGCCGTTCGGTGGGTTGGATACCGAGTGTGGTCAGACGCTTTTGCTGTTCGTCGGAGAGGTGTGTCCAGGTGTGTGCTTCTTGTTGCCGTGCGAGCCAGTGTCCGAGGTCGTCGCCTTCGTAGGTGACGCCGGGCTGGATGTGGGGGAGGAGGCCGCCGGGTTCGTCTGTGGCGAGGTCGCGGAGGATGGCGTAGTGGCGTTGCCAGTCCAGGGGCCAGGGGCAGTTCCAGTCGGGGTCGATCGCGCTCAGCTGCTCCGCACGCCGGGCGACGCGTTCGGGGTTTTTGCCGAGGCCGCCGGGGCGGCGGAGGTTGACCAGGTGCTGTCCGATGGGCTGCTGGTCCGTGTCACTGGTGCCCCAGAGGGTGGTCTGTTTGGGGGCGAGGTGACCGTGGGCGCGGTGGTAGGAGCGCAGGAGGGCGAGTTTGGTCTCCCATACCTGATCGGCGGGGTCCCACACCATGCCCTCTTCCTCGAGGAGCGCCCGCCGGTGCTCGTCGAGTTGCCCCGTCTTGTAGGTGCGGCGCTGCTCGGACACCCAACGCCCGAGCGGGAAACGGGTGACACCGAGCGGGACCTCGGTGTCGTACGGCACGGCGTGCAGGCCGGTGATGTCGTTCTCGGCACGCCAGCGGCGCAGGGCTTCGAATCCCTCGAGCCAGACGAGGGAGTCGGGTCGGATGACGCGGGTGCGGACGAACGCGGCGATCGTGGCCGGGTCCCTTGGTGAGGCGAAGTTCAGCAGCACCGACTCCACGCCGGTGTCCCGCACCAGGGAGCTGTCTTCTTCGTCCTGCGCCTGGCCCGGCTCGATGATGTGACCGTCGGCGTCGCGCTGCAGGTGGATCCGGCGGGTGGTCTGCTGCCGGCGGGTCAGGGCGCGGGAGGCGAGTTGCTCGACGAGGCGTTCCGAGTGACTTCTCAGCCCTTGAAGAAGGTCGACGAGGGGCTGATAGCTGGCGGAGGCGACCATGTGGGTGGGGTCTTCACCGGGTGCGAGGAAGACGGGCACGATGATCCTGGCCACCTTGGTGGTGCCGTCCGGGTTCGGCCTGAGCCCGCGCCCGATGTTCTGCACGATCTGCACCATCGAGCCGCGTGAGCCGACGATACAGACCGCTTCAACTCCGCGTTCGCCGACGATGTCGACTCCCTCGCCGAGTACGCGGACGGATGCGAGGAACGCCCGATGGACACGCTTGCCGTCGGCATCGATGCCGTTCGCGAACTGGCGGATGACGTCACGCCGCTCGGCCACGAGGTGGTCACCGCACAACCACTTCGCCCAGACCCGGTCCGGCGGCACGTGCCGGTCAGGTTCCAGCTCGCCGGCCTGCGCGCCGATCGGCGACGGCGGGCGCGTGTCCGCCTCGCCGAGAGCGTGAGCGGACACCTCGTCGTGGTACAGGTCGGCTGCCGTCGCGGGCAGGTTCGCGGCGAACGCGCGGGCTTCTTCGACCTGCTGGTGGAAGGTCATGACGGTGCGCAGGTTGTGCCGGGCGGCGTGCTCGAGGAGCGCAGCCTGCAGCAGCGCCAGGCGCCGGCCGCGCATCGCGTCGGGGGAGAGGCCGATGTAGTAGTCCGGGTCCTCGATCTCCAGGACGTCGATCTCGAACGGCGCGAGGATGCCCCGCTCGATCGCCTCGGACAACCCGAGCTCGTAAATCCACTCCCCGTACGGGCCGTCCGGGTCGCTGGCCATCGACGCGATCTCCAGCTCCTGGCCATACCTGCCCCTGGGCGGCCGGGCCGCAGCCAGGATCCTGGGGGTGGCCGTCAGATAGAGCCGGAAGCCCACCGGAATACGCTTGTTGTCGTGAATCGCGGCCCAAGGCCGGCCGACGTCCCCCGCGGTCGAATGCGCCTCGTCCACCACCGCCAAGTCGAACGGCTCCATGCGCTGCCCATACAGCAGCGCACCACCGGCCAGAGCCTGCTCGATCGGCCCGCGCACCTTCCCTTGACCAGTGACATCCCCCGGATCCTCCCGATCGACCAGGGAGGCATACGTCGCCAGCACCACGACCGCTCCGGCGCCGGCCCACAGCGCCAACTGGATCGGGTTCGTCGTCGTCCGCACCCCAAGCTGCTCCAAGACCTCGTCCTTCTCCAGTGAGCAGACGGCCACCATCGGGCCGTTGTGGCCGATCCGGCGCCACGCCTGGGCGGTCTGCACGAGCAGATCGAGGGTGGGCACCATGACGAGGATCCGACCGCCCCGGAAGCACTCCCGCGCGGCCGCAGCAGCGGTGTACGTCTTACCGGAACCGGTCGCTGACACGACAGTGGCACGAGCGCCGTGAGCAGGTACATCTGACCTTGCAGGGAAGCCGACCCAATTCCGGATACGCGAATTTGCTTCTACCTGATGTTCTCTGAGCCTGATCACGCGGAATCCCCGCCCTTTTTCCGAACTGTCCAGGCAACCAACCGCTTCCACCTCGGCTCTGTTGCCGGTGCGGCTGCCGAAGGCACAAGAGGACGCCGCATTTTGCTGCCCGCCGGTAGCTCGTCCTCGAAGTCACACGCAGCCACCGCCCGGTATCCGGCACGCCACAGCGTCTCGAGCACCACCGTGACCGCAGCAACCACCTCTACGCCCCCTGCACCGGGAGACGCTTCACACTCAACGACAAACTCCCACTGCAAGAAACCCGAACCTGACCCGGCCGCCCTGGCTGTCGCGTAGTCGTTGTGCGCGACAGCCAGGTGCATTGGACCCACCCGCAGGACCCCGGGAGCCTCACCGCCGTGGGCCACGGAAGCCAGGCGGTCGACCAGATCTGATCGATTCTGCGCATCGACATAGATCGCGCAATCCGTGTATGAAACCTTCGCTTCCGACACCTTGGATACCCTCGATCCGTTCGCCATCGAATCCAGCAGATCTCCATCTCGAACCGAGAGGATGTTCCCTGCTTCTCTCAACTCTACATGCTGCATCATCTGAGAACATCGGTAGCCAGGGCGCTCGCGTCCCCCAGGACTTCTCCATAGGGACACTCCACGTTCGGAGTAAGCCACGGCGCATGACGTCCAGTCAGCCTCTTCGGTAAGCACTCGATCGACCCACCCCTCCTAGCTAGCTGCCGGCGGAGCCGGCCTTTCGGGCCGGGAGCGGAGCGGACGGCCCGTCAAGCCCACAAAGTGGGCGGTTGAGCAGGGCGCGGGAGCGCTGCTCAACAGGCGTGCGAGCGAAGCGAGTTCGCCAGGCCTGAAGCGCAGCGAAAGGCCTGGCCGAGACGAAGTCGAGGCCAAGCTCGCCCGCTCGGACGGTGACATGCTCC
>NZ_JBEXRZ010000132.1:0-20203 GCF_040613325.1 Streptomyces sp. NPDC006283
CCGGGCCGAACATGGCCCGGACGGCAGCGGGTTGGACGGTGGCCTATGGGGCTGTCAGCGGCCGGGGAGGCGCTGCGTGACCTCCTGGAGCACCCAGCCGTTGCCGTCCGGGTCGCTGAAGGTGGCGAAGGAGCCGTAGGAGGCGCGCTCCGGGTGCAGGCCGGCCAGCCGTTCCTGGCCGGGGCGGCGGTGGGTGACTTCCCCGTCCTCGTGGCCGTGGAAGAGGCCGCCTGCGTCGTGGAAGATCTCGCTGACCTCGATGCCGCGGCCGGTGAGTTCCGCGCGCGCCTGCTCGATGTCGGAGACGATGACGTACAGGCCTTGCAACGAGCCGGGTGCAAGGGGGGTCATCCCCTCGCCGAAGGTGATCGAGCATTCGGAGCCGGGCGGTGTGAAGTGCACGACCCGGACGTCCTCGCCGGCCGTGTAGTCGACGTCCAGGCGGAATCCGGCCCTCTCGTAGAAGGCCTTGGCCCGGTCGATGTCGGAGACGGGCAGCACGATCATTTCGAGCTTCAGTTTCATGGGGGGTGTCCTTGTTACTTGATGCCGGTGGATGACGCCCGATGCGTCACCGGTTCAACAGGCAGTGGCAGCCGGGACGCTTCGTCGCCCGCACGGCTGCTGCGGCGGACGGCGGTGACGGCCGGAGGGGGTGGCTCGTCCGCCGCGGTCCGCGCGTCGGTTAAACGGCTCGTGGCTAGACGACCGTGAGCACGATCTTGCCCTGGATGTGCCCTCGGGCGGCGCGTTCGTGCGCGGCTCGGGCATCCGCGAGCGCAAAGGTGCTGTCGATCGCGACGCGGACCGTGCCCGCGTCGAGCAGACGTCCCAGTTCGGCAAGCTGCGCGCCGTTCGAGCGGACCTGGGTGCCCGTGACGGTGACGCCCAGCTTCTCGTTCTCTTCTTCGTCGAATTCGCCGAAGAAGACCGGGAAGTGGGAGCCGCCGCGCTTGAGCGTGCGCAGGAAGCGCCTGCTGCCGGGGCCGCCGACGGTGTCGAGAACGAGGTCGACGTCGTGCACGAGTTCCTCGGGACGGCTCTTGGTGTAGTCGATGAACTCGTCGGCGCCGAGCTCACGCAGGAACCGTTCATGCGCGCCCGACGCCACCGCGATGACATGTGCACCCTTCCATTTCGCCAGTTGCAGCGCGAGGTGCCCCACACCGCCCGCGGCGCCGTTGATGAGCGCCGTCACGTCGGCGTCGAGCGGCACCGGACGATGCTGCGCCGCCTGGAAGGGCGACGGGTGGTCGTGTCCGAGCTCGATCAGGAACTGCCACGCGGTGAGCCCGGCCATGGGCGCCCCGGCGGCGTGCACGTGATCGATGCCGGCCGGCTTGAGTGCGAGGTCCGACGCAGGCGCCGCCACGTACTCGGCATACGTGCTGCCGTCGAAACCGGGGAAGCGAAGGAGACCGAAGACTTCATCCCCGACGGAGAAGCCGTTCACATCGGACGCAACGGCCTCGACGACGCCCGACACGTCCGTCCCCGGAATCACGGGCAAGCTGAACTTCGGCCTCACCTTCGGAGGCAGGTTGGACATCCCGTCGCGCAGGTACCAGTCGGGTGGGTTGACGCCGGCCGCGTGCACGCGAACGAGCACCTCACCCGACCCCGGCTCGGGAATCGGCACCTCGTCGTGACGCAGAACTTCTGGGCCGCCGTGCTCATGGAGCCGGACCGCCCTCATCGTGTGTATCGGCATCGTTTTTCTCCCTGCCCGCGCTGCGGGCTAAACTCATTCGGATCAGCGATCCACATAAGTGGACCACTGATCCGAATATATGGACCACTGATCCGGAAGTCAAGGGGGACAGATGCGGGCCGACGCAAGGAAGAACCGCGACCACCTGCTCGCAGTAGCGGGCACCGCCCTCACCGAGCAAGGCGTCGACGTGTCACTGCGCGACATCGCGCGCAGGGCCGAGGTCGGACTCGCAACGCTGCTGCGTCACTTCCCGACGCGCGAGGCGCTTCTCGATGCCCTGCTCCGCACGAGCTTCGACGAGCTGACCACCAAGGCGGGCAAACTCGAGACGTCCAGCTCGCCCGACGATGCTCTCGTTTCGTGGCTACGCGACTGCGTCGCGTGGACCACCGAGTATCGGGGCGTGGTCGTGCTGATGGCAGCCGCCATCGATGACACCGACTCCGCACTCCACGCTTCGTGCGTCACTCTGCGCGCGGCCGGTGCGCGGCTCCTCGCCCGGGCCCAGGCCGGAGGCATGGCGCGGACCGACATCGACGGCGCCGACTTGTTCGCGCTGGTAGCCGCGCTCGCTTGGCTCGGCGATCAACCCTCGCTCGCGCCACGCGCCGATCACCTCTTCGACGTTGTCGCAAGCGCGATCCTGACCAGCGCGGCGAGCAGCGATGCCGAGGGGGAACGCCGTCCTGCCTGACGCGATGCGTGCGCAGAAGTCGGTGCTTGTCCTGCGCACCATGCGCTGTGCCGCCGAGATCCGTGACCCGGCCCGCAAGGGCGGCGGCGGCGCGTCCATTCAGGCGTCACTCTCGGCACCGGCAGATATACCGGTCAAAATGGGTACCCGGTATGCATGGTCACTATCAACCCCACGGCCGGGGACCCCACCGCCGACCTCGCGGCCGGTGAGGGGGCACCCGCGGTCATCGTGTTCAGTCTGATCGTGATCGGTTTGCTGGTGCTCCTCGTGTGGATCGTCTGGCAGGTGGGCGCGCGCCGGCGGCGCGACCGGCCTCCAGGGGAGGACGAGCAGCCGAAGCGGCCCGACCACCAGACACATTTCGAGAGCCGTCTGGAGCCCGACGAGTTCGATCCGAGCGAGGGTCACATGGTCGAGGGGCGTCTGACCCCTCACGAGCTCCACGGCTACGGGAACATGGGGTCGCGCCCCGCGCAGGAGAAGAAGCCGCCCCGTGACTCCGACGACAGCGGTGGCGCCTTCGGCAGCGGCGGTCACGGCGGCTGAGTCCTGTTCCCTCGTCATGCCGCCGGCTCATCGGCCGGCGGCATTCGTTCCTGCTCGGAAGGGAGGCGAGTTGTCGCGTGCGATCCGCCGGTGGCCGGTCCTGTTGGCAGCCGGGGCAGCCGGAGTGGTGTTGTGCGGCTGCGCATCGGTAGGAGAGCGCGAGGACTCGGCCGCCCGCGCCGTGGAGCGGTTCGAGGCCGATCTGGAAGAAGGCGACGGCGAGAGCGCCTGCTCCGCGCTCGCCCCCGGCACCCTGGAGGAGTTCGAGGACTCGGCGGAGACGGCCTGCCCGCGGGCGCTCGCCGACGCCGGTCTGCCCGAGGGCGGACCGACCCGACGGGTGGATGTGTACGGCCGGGAGGCCCGCGTGGTCCTCGGCGGCGACACGCTCTTCCTGTCGACGTTCCCGGACGGATGGAAGATCACGGCGGCAGGGTGCGAATCCCGGACGGGGCAGCCGTACAAGTGCCTGGTCAAGGGGGCATGACGGGATGACGCGGGCTTTGTTCGTCCTCTGTCTGCTGATCGCCGGCTGCGGTCTGGCGTACTTCATCGCGCTGGGGGTGATGCACCGGTGACGGCCGCACCCGGCTCATCTCGGGGGCGCGGCCTGCCTCAGGCCCTCAGGGAGAACAGCCTCACCCTGGTCTTCGGCACCGCGTTCCTGCTGGCGCTCCTCGGACAGGCGTTCGCGGGGCAGGCCCGTCTGAACAACGAGCTGGTCACCGAAGGCCTGCATCCGGTCGGTTTCGGCGCCTATCTGACCTCGTCCGATTTCGCGGTGAACGTCACCGAGAACTGGCAGTCGGAGTATCTGCAGTTCTTCCTGTTCATCTTCGGGACGGTCTGGCTGCTCCAGCGGGGGTCGCCCGAGTCGAAGAAGCTCGAAATGGCAGGCCCGGAGACCGAGCGCGACCAGCGGATGGGCGAGTACGCCACGCCCGACTCGCCGCGGTGGGCCGCCGCCGGCGGGCTGCGCCAGGTCCTGTACTCCCGCTCCCTGGGCGTCGTGATGGGCACGATCTTCGTCCTGTCGTGGCTGGCCCAGTCCATCGCCGGCCTGGCCGCGCACAACGCGGAACAACTGCGGACGCTGCAGGCCCCGCTGAGCTGGTCGCAGTACGTGTTCTCCGCAGACTTCTGGGACCGCACGCTGCAGAACTGGCAGTCGGAGCTGCTGGCGGTCGCGTCGATGGTCATCCTCTCCGTCTACCTCCGCCAGCGCGGCTCCCCGGAATCGAAGCCGGTCGGGTCCTCGCACGGGGCGACCAGCGTCGAAGGCTGAGCGACATGCCGGGCCGCCAAGGCGCACGGCGCGTCTCGATGTCACGGGTCGCGGCGGCCTCGGTGCCGCATCAGCAGCGCCGGGACCACCCAGCAGAGCACGAGTCCGCCCACCACGGCCGCGGTGAGTACGAGCGCCGTCGTGTCTCCTGTCGCGGGAACCGCGCGCAGCACGATCAGGATGGCGAGCGCCCCCATGCCGGCGAAGAGCGCGAGCGCCGCTAGGGTGAAAAGCGAGGCCCACCGCACGGCTTCGTACTTCATCCCGCGTCCGCGGGTCATGCGGTGCATGCTCACGGGCGCCGTGAGCGCTCCCGTGGCGGCCGCTCCGAGGAGCAGGCTCACCACGTACATGATCCGGTCGGCCTCGCCGACGCGGGGGAACAGCGGTGTGAAGGCCACCGCGAGCAGGAAGACGAGGAGCAGCTGGACCCCGGCCAGGGCGACCCGCACCTCGCGCAGGAGCTCACCCCACAGCCGGTCGAGCCGCTCGTCGGGGCTCTCCCGGCGGTCTCCGGGGCCTTTCGGGGCGATGCCCATCGGGCCGCCCGTTCAGGCCGGCCCGGAGGCGGGCCGCCGGCCCGCCTCGTGCCACCGCGCCGCCAGCCGCCTGGACCAGCGGCATACGAGCGTGAGCAGCCCCACCAGGGTCAGTGCCCACGTGAGGGCGAAGGCCCAGATCAGACCGGGTGACGAGCTGGAGGCGGCCATCACCAGGAGGACGAGGGTCACGGCCGCCAGGACGCTCACGGCGGCGCCGAGAGCATGGGCCCGGAATCGGTGGCCGGCCGCCGTGTGCGGCGGTTCGGGGCTCATCGTCCGAAGACGCCGGTCCAGGGCCCGATCTGTGCGCAGATCCCGTTCGATCTCAGCCAGGATCAGACGTTCCGGTTCGGAGAGTCCGGCTTCGTCCATGGCTGGCGCCTCCCATACGCGTGACGACGAGTTCGGATCAGTCCTCGCCCCGGACGATGTTCGCCTCCGGGCCGGGCTCCCACGTGCGGTCGGGTTCGCGTCCCTGCGTGACCACCGCGGGTCTGCAGGTGCGTATCCGCTCCTGCTCGCTGACACGACTGTGGATCCTTTCGGTGTCGGCCCGGGTTTCCACGGCTGACAACTCCTTCGGGGCTTCGATACCGGCCAGGTTGACGGCGCCGGTTCACGGCCGCTGCCGGATTTCTGTCGTGTCGGGTACCCCGTCCGCTCCGCGTCAGTCCCCCGGACGGCCGTATCCGAAGGAGGCTTCGACCGGCTCTGGCCGGGCACTCGGACCGCATGTCCAACGACCCTCTTCCTCCGCGCACGGCAGAACAGTCGACACGGCATGCGGCCGGACACCCGCGCATGCGCACGACGGATTCACACTGGATGCGCACCAGCGAGACCACGTCCTACCCGTCGCTCGAAGGCGACCTCACCGTCGACGTCGCCGTCGTCGGCGGCGGGATCGCCGGTCTGAGCACGGCGTGGGAACTGACCAGAGAAGGCGGCCGGTCCGTGGTGGTGCTCGAGGCGGACCGGATCGCCGCGGGCGTCACGGGGTTCACGACGGCGAAGCTGACGTCCCAGCACGGGCTGGTCTACGACCGGCTGCGGCGCACCAGGGGCGCCGATGGCGCGCGGCTCTACGCGCGCTCCCAGCAGGAGGCCGTCGAACGCGTGGCCGAGGTGTCCTCGGCGCTCGGCATCGACTGTGAGCTGGAGCGCGGTCCTTCCTACGTCTACTCCCGCGACGGGGCGCAGCGCTCGGCGCTGCGAGCCGAGGCGGAGGCCACCCGCGAAGCGGGCCTGGACGCGGCTTACGTCGAGGACACCGGGCTGCCGTTCTCGGTGGCCGGTGCCGTGCGGGTGGAGGGGCAGGCGCAGTTCCACCCGCGCAAGTACCTCCTCGGCCTGGCACGCGACCTCACGGCGTACGGCGGCACGATCCACGAGCGGACCCGGGTCACCGGGCTGCACGAGGGAAGCCCGTGCCGGCTCACGACGGAGAACGGCTGCACGGTCCTCGCCCGCGATGTCGTCGTCGCCACGCACTTTCCGGTCTTCGACCGTGCACTGCTGTTCGCCCGGATGTCCCCCCGCCGCGAGCTGGTCGTGGCGGCACCGCTGCCCGCGGACAGGGACCCGAAGGGGATGTACATCTGCGAGGAAGGCAGCAAACGGTCGGTGCGCACCGCCCCGCTGGGCGACGGTCGCCGGCTGCTGATCGTGACCGGCGAGAACTTCACCCCCGGCACCGGGGACGTCCCGGAACGGATCGAGCGCCTCGACGAGTGGATGCACACACACTTCGCGGTGGAGGAGACCGCCTACCGCTGGGCCGCCCAGGACAACGACTCCAGCGACACCGTGCCCCTCGTCGGCCCCTTCCACCCGGGCGCCCGGCACACCTATGTGGCGACCGGCTTCGGCGGATGGGGCATGAGCGGCGGTGTGCTCGCCGGGCGCCTGCTGGCCGGTCTGATCTGCGCCGTGAAGCCGCCGTGGACTGACCTGTACGACCCGCGGCGGATGTGGAGCACGCTGCGCGAGGCGCCCACCATGCTCTCGCAGCAGGCGGAGGTGGGCCGGCACTTCGTCGGGGACCGATTGCGTACGACGCATGTCGACACGGCCGCCGAGATCGAGCCGGGGACCGGTGCGGTCGTGCGTCTGCACGGCCGGCGTTGCGCCGTGTACCGCGACGACGACGGCACCTGCCACGCGGTGTCGGCCCGCTGCACGCACTTGGGGTGCCTGGTCTCGTTCAACGAGGCCGAGCGCAGCTGGCAGTGTCCCTGCCACGGTTCCCGCTTCGACGTCGACGGCTCCGTACTGCAGGGCCCGGCCGTCCGGCCCCTCGAACAGCGGGATGTCGACGGCTCCTGAGCGGCCGAGCCGCGCAATCTGCCCCAGGCTGGTAGGAAGTAGCACACATCATCCGACCGGAGAGGCGCCGCGGCGTGGAACCGACGAGCCGACCGGAGGCCGAGGGCGCGCCGCACATCGCGGAGGCGCACCGGTCCGCGGTCACCCTGCATGTCAACGGAGTCCGGCACACACTGTCGCTCGACCACCGCACCACCGTCCTGGACGCCCTGCGTGAGCACCTGGACCTGACGGGACCGAAGAAGGGCTGCGACCACGGCCAGTGCGGCTCGTGCACCGTGATCGCCGACGGGCGACGGGTCAACAGCTGCCTGATGCCCGCCGTGTCCCACGACGAGGCCCACATCACCACGGCCGAGGGGCTCGGAGCGGGCGGCGAGCTCCACCCCGTGCAGAAGGCCTTCGTCGCGAGAGACGCCCTCCAGTGCGGCTACTGCACTCCCGGCCAGATCTGCTCGGCGGTCGCGATGCTGGCGGAGGCGGCCGAGGGCCAGGCCTCGCTGGTGACGGGCGAGGGCCGGCCCGTGTCTCTCACCCCGCGGGAGATCCGTGAGCGCATGAGCGGCAACCTGTGCCGCTGCGGCGCCTACCCCAACATTGTGGCGGCCATCGAGGACGTGACGCTGTGAAGCCTTTTGCCTATGTCCGCCCCGGCACCGCCGCGGAGGCCGTCGCCGCCTTCGCCGCGCACACCGGAGCCCAGTACCTCGCCGGCGGGACGAACCTCGTCGACCTGATGAAGCTCGGCGTCGCCACCCCCGACGTGCTCATCGATGTGAGCCGGCTGCCGCTGGACACGATCGAGGGCGTTCCCGGCGGAGGGCTCCTGGTCGGCGCCGCCGTGCGCAACAGCGACCTCGCCTCCCATCCGGCCGTACGGACGCGCTACTTCGCCCTGTCCCAGGCCCTGCTGTCCGGGGCTTCGGGGCAGTTGCGCAACGCGGCGACCACCGGCGGCAACCTGCTGCAGCGCACCCGGTGCACGTACTTCCAGGACATCTCCAAGCCCTGCAACAAGCGTGCGCCCGGCACCGGTTGCCCTGCCAGGGAGGGGGTGCACCGTGATCTCGCCGTGCTCGGGCATTCGGAGCACTGCGTCGCCACGCACCCCTCCGACATGGCCGTCGCGCTGGCTGCCTTCGACGCCACCGTCCATCTGCACTCGACGGACGGCGACCGCGCGCTGGCGGTCACGGACTTCCACCGTCTGCCCGGCGACCGCCCCCAGGTGGACACCGAGATCCGCCCGGGTGAACTCGTCACCGGCGTGGAGCTGCCGCCCGTGCCGCCCGGCGCGCGCTCGGCGTACCGCAAGGCCCGCGACCGTGCCTCGTACGCCTTCGCCCTGGTGTCGGTGGCCGCTGTCCTCGCCGTGGAGGACGGGGAGGTCCAGCACGCGGCGCTCGCGTTCGGCGGTCTGGCCCACCGGCCCTGGCGGGCCCGCCGGGCCGAGTCACTGCTGGTCGGAGCTCCGGCCGGGCGGGAGGCGTTCACCCGGGCGGCCGAGGCCGAGCTGGCGGCGGCGCAGCCGCTGCGGGACAACGCCTTCAAGGTGCGGCTAGCCCGCAATCTCGCGGTGAGTGTCCTGACCGGACTCCTGTCGGGGCCCCGCGACGACGAGGACCACTCATGACCCGGGCGCCCGGCGTGCTGGGCAACGACGCCGTCCGGCTCGAGGCCCGGGACAAGGTCGCCGGCCACGCCCGTTATGCCGTCGAGCACACGCCGTCGGGGTGCGCGTACGCCTGGCCGGTGCCCGCCGCGATCGCCAGAGGGCGGGTCCGTGCGATCGGCACGGCGGAGGTCCTCGATCTGCCGGGGGTGCTGGCAGTGCTCACCCACGAGAACGCGGAGCGCCTCGGCACGCCGGACGACCGTACGCTCGCGCTCCTCCAGGACGACCGCGTCCCGCACCGCGGCTGGTACGTCGCCGTGGTCGTCGCCGACACCCTCGAGAACGCTCGCGCGGCCGCGGCGGCGCTGCGCGTCGACTACGAGTCCGAGGAGCACGACGTACGCCTCACGACCGGCCACCCGGGCATCTACACACCCGAGCAAGCCAACGGGGGCTTCCCCGCGGTGCGCGAACGGGGCGACTTCGACAGCGCGTTCGCCGCGGCCGACGTCCGTGTCGACGTGGAGTACGCCCTCACCGCCCTGCACAACCATCCGATGGAGCCGCACGCCGCCACGGCCCACTGGTACGACGGCCGACTGACCGTCCGGGACTCGAGCCAGGGCACCGGCGCCGTCAGGGACGCCCTCGCCCAGCTGTTCGGCCTCGACAGGAAACAGGTCACCGCGATCTCCGAGCATGTCGGCGGCGGCTTCGGATCGAAGGGGACACCCCGGCCGTCCGTCGTACTGGCGGCCATGGCCGCCCGGCACACCGGGCGTCCCGTCAAACTCTCCGTGCCGCGGCGCCAGTTGCCCGCCGTTGTGGGCCACCGGGCGCCGACGCTGCATCACATCCGGCTGGGGGCCGACGCCCAGGGCCGGATCACGGCTCTCGCCCATGAGGTCGTCACCCACACCTCACGGGTGAAGGAGTTCGTGGAGCAGGCCGCGGTCCCCGCCCGCGTCATGTACATCTCCCCCAGCAGCCGTACGGTCCACCGCGTGGCGCCCCTCGACGTGCCGAGCCCGTCGTGGATGCGCGCCCCGGGCGAGGCGCCGGGGATGTACGCGCTGGAGTCCGCGATGGACGAACTCGCCGTCGCGACCGGGCTGGACCCGGTGGAACTGCGGTTGCGCAATGAACCGGAGACCGAGCCGGACAGCGGTCTGCCGTTCAGCAGCAGGAACCTCGCCGAGTGCCTCCGCCGGGGCGCCGGCCTCTTCGACTGGCAGCGCCGCGATCCGCGCCCCGGGGTCTCCCGCGACGGTGACCTGCTGCTCGGGACGGGAGTCGCGGCGAGCACCTATCCCGTACTGATCGTCCCTTCCACCGCGTCCGCCCACGCGGGGCGCGACGGCCGTTACCGGATCCGCATCAACGCGACCGACATCGGAACGGGTGCCCGGACCGTGCTGACGCAGATCGCCGCACACGTGCTGGACGTGCCCCTGGAGTCGGTGGACATCGAGATCGGCAACAGCGACCTGCCGGCGGCCTCACTGGCCGGCGGCTCCTGCGGCACGTCTTCCTGGGGATGGGCGGTCCACAAGGCGTCCACGCTGCTGGCCGGACGTCTCGCGGACCATCGCGGAGAGCTGCCGCCGGAGGGGCTGACCGCGACGGCCGACACGAAGGAGGAGACGGGCAGGGAACAGACCCATGCCCGGCACGCCTTCGGGGCCGTCTTCACCGAGGTCCAGGTGGACACCGTGACGGGCGAGGTGAAGGTGCGCAGGATGCTCGGCGTGTTCGCGGCGGGCCGCATCCTCAATCCCCGTACCGCACGCTCCCAGTTCATCGGCGGGATGACGATGGGCATCGGCATGGCGCTGATGGAGGGCAGCACGATGGACGAACGCTTCGGCGACTTCGCCGAGTGCGACCTTGCCTCGTACCACGTGCCCGTCTGCGCCGACGTCACCTCGATCGAGGCGCACTGGGTCGAGGAGGACGACCGGCACCTCAGCCCGATGGGCAGCAAGGGCATCGGTGAGATCGGCATCGTCGGCACGGCCGCGGCCGTGGGCAACGCCGTCCACCACGCGACCGGTCTACGGCTGCGCGAGCTGCCGCTCACCCCGGACAAGGTGCTCGAGCGGCTCGAGGACGGGGCGGCGGTCAGCGGTCCAGGCCGGTGACGGCGGCGGCGTGCCGGAGCACGTCGACGAGCATGGGCGGGGTGAGCCGCCGGGTGAAGACGTTGCGCCTGCTCGGGTGGTAGCAGCCGAGCAGGTGCAGCTCGGGCCGGACGCGACCGCCGCTGCCTTCGTCGTCGCCGTCGTGCGTGTCGCCGGGCAGGACGATGTGGGCGCCGTGTCCGAACGCCGGCCGGGGCCGGGGCAGTCGGCGCCCCGTGGCTTCCAGGACGGGCAGCAGCGCCTGCCACCCGAAGGCGCCGAGGACGACGACGGCGCGCAGGTTCGGCAGCAGGGACAGTTCATGTGCGAGCCACGGCCGGCAGGTGTCGCGCTCCTGGGGCGTGGGTCTGTTCTCCGGCGGGGCGCAGTGGACGGGCGCGGTGACGCGCACGCCTCGCAGTTCGAGGCCGTCGCCGCGTTGGGTGGACGTGGGCTGCGAGGCGAGGCCGACGGTGTGCAAAGCGGCGAACAGCACATCACCCGAGTCGTCGCCGGTGAACATCCGCCCGGTGCGGTTGCCGCCGTGCGCGGCGGGCGCCAGGCCGACGACGGCGATGGCCGCGTCGGGAGGCCCGAAGCCGGGCACGGGCCTGCCCCAGTACTCCCAGTCGGAGAAGGCCGCCCGCTTCGTTTCGGCGACCGACTCCCGCCACGCGACCAGCCGCGGGCAGGCCCGGCAGCGGGTCACCTGTTCGTCGAGCTCGCCGAGGCCGGTGCAGCGGGGCGCCGTGCGGGCGGGAAAGTCGTCCCCGTCACTCACCCGCGCCTCCGTACTCGTCCGGACCGGTGCTGTCCGACGAGCGGGCGGCGAGGAGGAGCGCGATGTCGTCGGGGCGGTCGGCGGAGCGCCGCGCCTCGTTGATGAGACGGTCCGCGGTGTCCGAAAGCCCGGCGGCTCCCAGGTCTGCGAGGGTGGTGCGAAGCCACTCGATGCCCAAGTCGATGTCGATGCCGGCCCGTTCGACCAGGCCGTCCGTGAACAGGGCGAGCACCGCGCCCTGTTCGAGGCGCATCTGTGTCACGGGGTAGGTGGCGTCGGCATCCACGCCGAGCACGATACCGCCGGCGAAGCCGCACACCTCGGTCGTACCGTCCGGGTGGCGCAGCAGCGGCTGGAGATGACCGGCGCGCACGGCCTGCCCCATACCGGTCACCGGATCGAGCACGATGTAGCAGCAGCTGGCGAACTGGCCGGGGTCGAGGTCGATGAGCAGCCGGTTGGTGCCGGTCATCACCTCTTGCGGATCATGACCGCTGAGAGCGAAGGCCCTTACCGCGCTGCGGAGTTGGCCCATGGTGGCCGCGGCCGCCACACCGTGGCCCTGGACGTCCCCGACGACCAGTGCGAGACCGCTGCCGGTTTCGACAACGTCGTACCAGTCTCCTCCGACCTCCATCCCCTGCGTGCCCGGGAGGTAGCGGCCGACGGTGTCGAGGCGTTCGACGACGGGCAGCCGGTGCGGCAGCAGGGCGTCCTGGAGGCCGCGGGCGAGGGCGGCCTCCGAGTCGTAGCGCTGGGCCCTCTGGAGGGCCTGGGCGATGAGTCCGGCGAGCGCGGTCAGCACCGTGCGTTCCTCCGGGCTGAAGCCGCGCGGCTGGTCGAAGCCGAGGATGCAGGTGCCGACGGGCCGGCCCGAGGCGATCAGCGGCAGGAAGGCCCGGGCGCCGACATGGGCGTCCAGGGGGATGCCGGGGTAGGCGTCGGCGAGGTGCTGCATGGACTCGAAGAAGATCGGCCGGCCGGTGGTGAGCGTCTCGACGCCCGGCAGCCGGGCGTCGAGCCCGACGCCGTCGAACCGGCTGAGGAAGCCGCGCGGGAAGCCGGTCTCCCAGGAGAGGTAGAGCTGTCGGTTGCTCAGCAGATAGATCGCCAGCTGGCGGCCGCCGAAGGCGGGCAGCAGCTCCTCCGTGACCACGGCGGAGACCTGGCGGGCGGTCACCGCCTCGGTCAGCGCGATGGCGAGGGCGACGGGGCGGTAGAGCGCGACGGCCCGGTCGGCCGGCGAACCGAGGCCGGCGCCGGGTGCGAGGACCGAACCGGGGGCGTAGGCGGGCCGCTCCCCCGGCGTGAGCGTGATGGTGAGCCCGTCGTGGCCGGGGAAGACGGAGACGGACATCCAGTCGTCCGACCGCCGGGCCGTGAAGTGGACCGGTTCGTCGGACAGCAGCGCGGCCCGGTAGTGGTCCTCGTGGGCGGCCTGGGAGAACCACGGCAGCGCGTCCCACAGCACCCGGCCGGCCAGCTCGCCGCGCGGGTGCCCGAGCATCGTCTCCGCGTTGCGGTTGACGTAGGTGATCCGGCCGAGCCGGTCGACGGTGCAGACGCCGTGCGGAAGCCGGTCGGCCGCTTCGGGGACGACGGGGCCGGCGCCGAGGTCGACGAGGAATCCGGTCAGATGGGTGTCGGTGTCGCCACTGGAGGACCGGGCCCGGCGGCCGGACACCTCGAGCAGGTGCGGGCGTCCGTCCGGGCCCTGGAGGCGCATCCTGCGGGAGACCGGGCGGTCGGACTCCGCGGCCTGGCGCGCGACGGTCCACAGCCCGTACGCGTCCTCGGGCTCCAGCCGGGCGGCCATCGCCTCGACGGTGCCGGGGAAGTTGGCCGGGTCGGTGCCGAGGATGGCGCAGAGTTCGTCGTCGCCGGTCACCGTGCCGTGGTCGAGGTTCCAGTCGAAGTGGCCGACCCGTACCGGGGGTGTGAGGAGTGCGGGAAGGGTGACGGACACCGGTTCGCCGTCCCACTCGATGCGGGAGCCGTCCGCGCCCAGTCCGTCGAGCGTCTCTCCGAGCCGGAGACCGGCCTCGTGGAGCCGGCGACGGTCTTCCTCGCCGACCGGCTGCCCGGGTGTCGCGGGGCGCAGCACCGCGAGGACTCCGAAGCGCTCGCGCCCGTGGCAGATCGGCACGAACAGCGAGCCGAAGGGGAAGGGAAGCCCCGCCATGAACTGCGGGAAGCGGCGCATCGCCTCTTCGGCGTCGCCGAGGTGGACGGCCTGTCCGGAGCGGTACACCTCGGCCACCGGGAAGGGCCTGTTCACGTGCATGCGCCACCAGGGCCTGAACAGCGGCCCCGGCAGGCCGGCGATGACGGCCATCCTGAGCAGGTCGGGTGAGGCGGAGCGCATGAACAGGGTGCCTGCGAACCCCCCGACGGCCTCGATGGCGCCCACCTCGGCCTGGGCGAGCACCAGCGCGAGTTCGTCCGGGACGAGGCCTCGGCTGCCCGCTTTCGTCACTCGCGCGGGCATGGTTTCGAGCTCACCGGACGGGGCGCGCGGGGCCATGCCGTACCAGGTCACATTGCAAGGATGCTCCCCGGCGGCCGTGCGGCGCATCTCCGTGCGGCACGCCGTCGGGGCGGTGGGAGGCCCGTCGCCGCCCCGGGGATGATCTTCGTGGCGGCAGGGGCGGGTGGGCTATGTTGAGGACGGGCTGGACATAGAAGGGGGCACACCGGTGCCATCAGGGCAGCAGGAACGTGCACAGGCGGCCGCGATCACCCCGGGCAGGCCTGCCCCGGAGAAGGAGGCCCCTCCGGCGGAGCGGGTCCTCGCACTGCTCGGCGGCCACCGCCTCTCCCCCGGCCAGCGGCGCATCGCCCAGTACATCATCGACCATCTGACAGAGGCCGCGTTCCTGTCGATCACCGACCTCGCGGAGCGCGTCGGTGTCAGTCAGCCCTCCGTCACCCGGTTCGCGACGTCGCTCGGCTACACCGGTTTCCCCGCCCTGCGCGAGGCGCTGCAGCCGATCGCACTGAGTGCGGTCGCCGCATCCCCGGAGAGCCGGGAGGAAATCCGCCGCAACGAGTTGCAGGCCGCCGTCGACGCGGAGATCGACAACCTGGAGAACCTGCGCCGGGTTCTCGCCGACACCGACCGGGTGCTCGACCTCGGCCGCGAGCTGGCCCGTTCGGTGCCCCTGACGATCCTGGGACTGCGGATCTCGGTCTCCCTCGCGGAGTACTTCGCGTACGCCGCGCGGCGCATCCATCCCGATGTGCGGCTGGTGACCCGCGGCGGCAGCGTCGCCTACGACGCGCTGCTGCAGTCCCGCGAGGCCGGCGGCACCTGGGTCCTGGCCTTCGCGATGCCCCGGCACGCCAACGAGACGCTCGCGGCGCTGCGGGCGGCCCGCCGCACCGGGCTGCGGGTCGCACTGGTCACCGACATGACGCTCGGGCCGCTGGTGGAGGAGGCCGACGTGACGCTCACGGCCGGTACGGGCTCGCGGCTGGTGTTCGACTCGTACGCGGCGCCGGGTGTGCTGTCGGCGGCCGTGCTGCAGGCGATGGCCGATGCCGACCCGGAGCGGACGCAGGTGAGGCTCGAGGGCTACGAGCACGTGGCGGACCAGCACGACTTCTTCCTCGACGACTGATCTGCCTTTCATTTGCAGCCCGAACCGGTCTCTTACCGGACTTTTTCAGGCCTAGCGGTGCATGAAATTTTTCATACTCTTGCTTACTCGACGGTATATATATTTACTACGTGTGGCGCCGGTGTCCTCCGTAGCCACGAGGGCTGTACCCACGCCCTCCCCAACCGAACACTCGCGGTCCGGCGCTCCCTCCTCGCGCCGTCCCCTGGTGTTCACACCGGGCTCCGCATTCCGCCGCGGATGCCCTCGGCGGTCCCGGTCAACCCCTGGGCCGGGACCGCCGCCCCCTCTCGATCAGAGTTCATCGGCACCATGCGGAGCGACGACGATGTCCCACACCCTCACCCCGATCGGTCCGGACTGGCCCTGCCAGGTGAAGACGCCCGGCAGCCACGACTGGGAGCGCACGGCGGCCCGTTGGCTCCGCGATCTGCTGCCCGCCCGTTACGCCGGTTACTCGACGCTCACCCGTCACCCCGTCCTGCTCGCGCGTCATGCGCAGCTGCAGATCCAGCACGAGATGCGGGCGGTGCGGGTGGCCATGCAGACGTCACGGACCGACCTGCCGACGCTCGGCGTGGCGGAGACCGTCATCGAGAACACGATCCGGCTCTACGCGATGGAGCTCGAGCAGCTCGGACGGCTCGCCCGCGGCGTCAGGCTCGTCGGCGACGCTCTCCTCGCGGGCGGCGGCACGCCGCGCAAGCGGTAGCAGCCGGCGACGGCAGCGCCCTGCGCAAGGCGCTGCGGGCCCGGTTCCGCGCCTGCCGTTCACGCCAGTTGCCGGCGTACCAGCTCGTGGAGCCGGCCACCCGTGTGGGCGAGGAGCTCGGCGGGCCGGCCCTCCTCGACGATCCTGCCGTCCTCCATCACGATCACCCGGTCCGCGTCCATGACCGTGGTCAGCCGGTGGGCGATGACCACACGTGTGGCGTCGAGCCGGCGGGTGCTCTCGATGACGACGCGCTGGGTCTCGTTGTCGAGCGCGCTGGTCGCCTCGTCGAAGAAGAGGACGCGCGGGCGGCGCACCAGGGCCTGAGCGATCATCAGCCGCTGCCGCTGGCCGCCGGAGATCGCGCCGCCTCCGGCGATCATGGTGTGCAGTCCCATGGGCATCCGTTTGATGTCGTCCGCCAGGCCCGCCATTTCGGCCGCCTCCCACACCTCGTCCTGGGAGAACGTCTCCGCACCGCAGATGCAGTCGAGGATCGACCCGGTGAGCGGCTGTGCGTTCTGCAGCACCACACCGCACTGGCGGCGCACGGCGCCGGGGTCCAGGGCGGCCAGGTCCTGGCCGTCGTAGAGCACGGTCCCCGAGCCGGGCCGCTCGAAACCGATGAGCAGCCTCAGCAGTGTCGACTTGCCGCATCCGCTGGGGCCGACGATCGCCACGAACTCGCCCGGCCGTATGTGCAGAGAGACGTCGTCGAGAACCGGCGGCCCGTCGTCGGCGTAGCGGAAGGTGAGCTTCCTGGCCTCGATCGCACCGGACAGAGTGCCGGGCTGCGCGCTCGCGCCGCGCACTTCCGGCGCCTCGTCGAGAATGGGTCGCACCTGCTCGAACATGGGCAGCACGGCCGCTGCCGACACGAGCACACCGGTGAGCTGCGTGACGGAGGTCAGCAGCATGGTGACGGCGGTGCTGAAGGTGAGGAACTCACCGGCCGACATGGACCCGCGGGCCGGACCCGCCAGCAGCATGAACATGATCAGCGAGCAGAGCGGCAGGTAGACCGCGTCCAGCACCGTTGTCAGGTTTCTGATGCGGCCGACCCGTTGCTGCAGTTCGCGGGAGCGCGCGAAGCGCCGCGCCCAGGCCGCGTACGCGAAACTCTCCGCCGCGGCGACCCTCAGCTTCGGCAGCCCTCGCAGGGTCTGAAACGCCTGGTTGTTGAGCTTGTTGCCGAGCTCCACGAGCCTGCGCTGCCAGCGCACCTGCCAGAGTCCCATGACGAGGAACACCGTGCCGATGACCACCAGCATGCCGATGGCCGCGAGCGCCAGCGGCACGCTGTACCACAGGAGCAGCATCACGTTCATCGCGCCGACGGTGGTGGACTGGACGGCCACCGGCCCGATGCCGGACAGCACACGGCGGATGGAACTGATGCCCATGGCCGCGCTCGCCAGCTCACCGGTCGACCGTTCGGCGAAGAACCTGGTCGGCAGCCTCAGCAGCCGGTCCCAGACGGCGGGTTGGAGGGTGCTCTCGATCCGGCCCTCCATGCGCAGGATGGTGAGGTTCTGCAGCAGCATGAAGGCGGCCGAGACGATGCCGGCGATCATGACGGCGACCGACACCTGCACGATCAGGCCGGTCTCCGCCTTCGGCACGTACACACCGAGGATCTGTCCGGTGGCGATGGGCACGAGGGCTCCGAGGGCGACGGTGACGAGCCCGCCGAGCAGCAGATTCCGCAGGTCCATGCGGGTGCCGCGGAGGCTGAAGCGCACCAGACGCCAGACACTCGCGGGCAGTTCGGGCAGGGGCCGGTAGAACATCACGGCGCGCGCCTCGAACTCGTCGGCGTTGTCCTTGCCGATCCGGGTCCGTGAGCCGGTGAGGGGATTGACGGCCTCGTAGCGTCCGCGGCGCCACAGCAGCGCGACCGGCGCGCCGGACGCGGCCCGGTGCCCCACGAGAGGACCGGCGTCGCTCCGCCACCAGCGGCCCTCGAGACGGACCGGCCGGGTGCGGATCCGGGAGGCGATCGCGATGCGTTCGACCGGCGTGACGCGTTCGTCCGCCGGTCCTCCCTTGGGCGGGTCGGCGAGCGTGATCCCCGCTGCCGTCGCGACCTGCCGGCACACGGCGAGGAGCGTGTCGTCGCCGTCCGCGCCCGCATGGCCGCGGCCGGAGCGGTCCCACCGGCCGATGGACGCCAGCAGTGCCTCGTCGGCCCGCGCCGAGACGTCGGCGCCCGCCTTGATGCCGGCGGCCGTCCGGTCCTCGTGGGCCCGCTCCAGTTGGTCGATCCAGCCGTCGACGGCGGACAGCAGCCGGTACTGCTGGTTGACCATGCCCTGCCACATCGCGCCCGCGACGAGCAGGTCACCCGCCGCTTCCGCGCTGTAGGTGGCGCCGTACTGCACGCTGCCCGGCTCGACCTGCATCCACAGGACGTCGTCGTCGGCCATCGCCTCCTCCGCGGCCGGCCGGCCGTCGAGGGGCGCCTCGAAGAGCACGCCGAGCCCCCTGCCGACGCCTAGCCCGAAGGCGTACTCCAGCTGGGTCGCGGCCGTCCGGCCGTAGGGGTCCTGGTACGCGGACGGATACGGCTCCGGGTACTCCGGTACGTACAGTTCCCGCAGCGGGATGCGGCGCAGCAGGCAGTCCTGCGAGGGCCGGCCGGTCAGGGTGTGCTGGGGTCCCTCGACCGGGCCGAGGAGCAGGGTTCCCGGCTCCAGACGGCCGAGGAAGTGCCAGTGGCCCTGCGCGGCGGCGTCCACGGCGAACAGGTCCAGGCTCCCGTTCACGACCAGCCACAGCACCTGCGGTCCTTCCAGGTGCAGGCTGCGCAGGCCGGTGCAGTCGACGGGTGCGCCGAGGCCGCCGAGCGCGTGGATCACCGGATCGGTCTGCGCCGGGGCGTCGACGGGGCCGGTGGCGGCCGGGTGTACGGATGACACGTCAGTGCTCCTTGACCAGCTCTGCGTAGGCGCCTTGGGCGGCGACCAGGTCCTCGTGGCGGCCGCGTTCGACGACGGATCCGTGGTCCAGCACCACGATCTCGTCACTGTCGCGCACGGTGCTCAGCCGGTGGGCGATCACGACGCACGCGCAGCCGCGCCGGCGCAGATTGTCGATGATGAGCCGCTCCGTCTCCGCGTCCAGGGCGCTGGTGACCTCGTCGAGGACCAGGATGCTCGGCCGGCGCACCAGTGCCCGTGCGATTTCGAGGCGTTGGCGCTGGCCCCCGGAGAAGTTGCGGCCGTCCTGTTCGACGCGGCTGTGGATGCCCTCGGGCCTTCGCATGATCACATCGTGGAGCGCGGCGTCCCGCAGGGCGGTCTCGACGGCCTCGTCGGGAATGGAGGGGTCCCACAGTGTGACGTTGTCACGGACGGTCCCCTCGAAGAGGAAGATGTCCTGGTCGACGAAGGAGACGGAGGCGGCGAGCGCGCCGCGGGGGATGTCCTCCAGCCGTCGGCCGTCGATGCTGATGATCCCTTCCCAGGGGGTGTAGAGGCCGGATATCAGCCGGGAGACGGTGGACTTGCCGCTGCCCGAGCCGCCGACGAGCGCCACCTGACTGCCCGGACCCACCGTCAGGGAGAAGCCGTTCAGCAGCGGCTGGTCGAGCGGGCTGTATCCGAAGGTGATGTTCTCCAGCGTCACGTGCCCCTTGAGCCTGCGGCTGCTCGGGTCGGGTTCCTCGCGGGAGTAGAGCGGGTCGACGGGGAAGCTCTCCACGTCCTTGAGCCGGGCGACGTCCGCGGCGAAATCCTGGATCCGGCCGGCCACTCCGTTGAGCCGGGTGATCGGTGCGGTGAAGCGGGCCACCAGCGCCTGGAAAGCGACGAGCAGACCGATCGTTATGTGGCCCTCCACGGCGCGCAGGCCGCCGATCCACAGGATGAGCGCGCTGTTGAGTGTCGCCAGGGTGGGGGCGACGACGGCGAGGACCGCGCTGGGCACGCCGAGGCGCTGCTGCACGTCGAGTGTGGTCGCGTGCTGCCCCGCCCAGCGGCGGAAGAAGCCGTTCTCCCCGCCCGTCGCCTTCATCGTCTCAATGAGCTGCAGACCCGTGTACGAGGTGTTGGTGAGGCGTGCGCTGTCGGCCCGCAGCTTCTGGGTGTGTGTCGAGCGCAGCCGGATGACGATCCGCATCGCCACCACGTTCAACAGCGCGATCAGAATGCCGAAGACGGTGAGCTGGGGGTCGTAGCTCCACAGCAGCGCGGCGTAGAGGAGCACCACGACGCCGTCGACGGCGGCCGCGGCGAGGTCGCGGGCG